>JBFINI010000040.1:0-13758 GCA_041611275.1 Burkholderiaceae bacterium | reverse complement strand
TTCAGGCAGAAAGCCGCGATGCCATCAGCGCAGGACAGCGCGGTGCAAAGCCGGGCGAGGCCGGTTGCCGGTAGGCTGTAGCCCTCCCAACTGCTTAATGGCTGGGCCTCCCGGACCGGCAAAAACAAATGGAAGACGAAAAGAAGGACTCATCCTCCGGCTTGCCGCCACTGCCCGACCATCTTTCGACCGACCCGCACAGCCCTTATCACGTTGCCGCCGTGCTCGAACACGACATCGGCATTCGCCTGAACGATAGGGAACGTTCGGATGTCGAGGAGTACTGCATCAGCGAGGGGTGGGTGAAGGTGCCCGCAGGCAAGACGCGCGACCGCAAAGGTCGACCGCTGCTCATTACGCTCAGGGGAAGGGTCGAGGCCTTCTATCGCTAAGGATCTCAGGGCATTGGCTGATTGTTTCGGCCACTCGCGACAATCGTCCATCGCCTTGGCAGGTCGTCCGCGGCCGAGGGTTGAGCGGCTTCGGCGAGAGCGTTCCTGTTACACAGTTGAAGCAGAAATGTCTTTCGTCTGAACTCGCCTGCGCGCATGTTGAAAGCGAAGAAGCTGATCGCGCTCCTCATCCTGACGGGCTTGATCATGGGCGGCTCGCTCCTCGTATGCGAGACCGTCTACAACGACGAGGAAATGGCCGATATCCGTCTGGGTTACCCGGTTGCCTTCTTGTCGTTGAATATGCAGCGGTACACCCCGCTTGAATTTCCTCAGTGTTTCCGGGTAGGAAGCCCATGGGAAGATCCGATGCAGCTCCTGTGGCCGGCGTTTCTGTTGGATGTCGCTGTTGTTTTCGGCGGCTTGCTGGCCAGTGCTATGGCAATCAAGCACAAATTCGGCCGGTGAGAACAACGTGTTGTGACGGAGCTGATGCTGGTTTCACGCAAGAGCGTCGCGGGACGCTGGCAAGGCGCAAGCGGTGGTCGAGGCCGCCCGCTGCTGGCAAATGATCTGAAGCTGCTGCCGCGCGCGGACTGGCGCCGCAGGTGCCGATCGGCAACGTGTGCTCGGAGTTGACCACTAAGACGATTCGTCAGGCCGCTGCTGCGATCCGCAAGGGCGACGGGGAAATCTTTGGCTCGGTAGGCAGCATCAAGCCGACGCTCATGATCGGACCCGGGTGCGAAAGCATTAAGAAAAGCCCTCGTTGCTCAGTGGGCTCTGGCTTCGGTTCCCACAGGTGCGCCGACAGCGCAATGAAAAGACGTTGGCGCGAAGTCGAGACGCTGGCAGCGCCGGAGACCTTTGAGAGAACGCCCGGGTCAAGGTAGTCAATTTACTGCGGCGCAGTATGCGGATGGCGAGTGCCGAAGTGCGGGACCGGCTGCAGCGTGTTGCGGGAATAAACTCCGCCCGCCGCGTGTTAGCGGTTCTTTCCACCCCCGAAAAGGAGATAGATCGATGAAACAATTGCTGACCGCCGTCGCTGCGCTCGCCTTCGCCGGCAGCGCCTGGGCCTTTCATTGCCCGGCCGACATGAAAAAGATCGACGAGGCGCTGGCCAAGAACCCGAAGCTGTCCGCCGAACAGATGGCGGAGGTCAAGAAGCAGCGCGCCGACGGTGAGGCGCTGCACAAAGCCGGCAAGCATCAGGAGTCGGTCGACACGCTGGCCAAGGCGATGAAGACGCTGGGCGTCAAATAAGCCTGCTTCGCAGGCCGAAGAACGCCGCCGCGGGCGGCGTTCTTTTTGTGCGCGAGGATTGCATGGCGGCATCGCGCCTGCGCGCCGGAGCGCCGCATCGCCAGTCACAGCCAGTTGAGCGATGCGCGTTGTTAGCATCGGCGCTCGCTGATTGGGCCGCCTTTGCGTTTCCCCTTGCGTCGCCTGCCCCCCGGTTCGAACGTCGGTACCCAGTTGCGCGCCCGTCGCGCGCGGCTGGCGCGCGAGCAGGCGCATCGCCGTGCCGAGGAATCGGCGTTACCTGCGCCGCAACGAAATGGACGCCAGTGCGCGCTCCACTCCGGACAGCTCACGCTGCCCACCGTCGAGGGCTGGTTCGCAGCGCGCGGCTACGCGCCGTTCGCCTTTCAACGCGAGGTTTGGGTGCACGTCGAGGCCGCCCGATCGGGTCTGCTGCACGCGACGACCGGTTCCGGCAAGACCTACGCGGTCTACGGCGGCCTGCTCGATCGCGCCCTTCGCGGTGAAGTGCCGGGCGGCGGGCTGCGGCTGCTGTGGATCACACCGATGCGAGCGCTGTCGTCCGATATCGCGCGCGCGCTCGCCGCGCCACTGGCCGATCTCGGCCTGCCCTGGCAGGTTGGCGTGCGTACCGGCGACACTGATTCAGCCGAGCGAGCGCGCCAGGCGAAGCGGCTGCCGGAAGTCCTGGTCACCACGCCGGAAAGCCTGTCGTTGCTGCTGGCCCGCGCCGACTGCCGCGAATTGTTTGCCGGGCTCGCGCTCGTCGTGGTCGACGAGTGGCACGAACTGATAGGCAGCAAGCGAGGCGTGCAGGTGCAGCTGGCGCTGGCGCGTCTGCGCCGCCTCGTGCGCAGTGCGGCGACTAAGACGCACGATGGGTCGGACTCGTCGGCGCCGAGCGCCGCAGCCCCCCGGCTTGAGCCGGGGGTCGGGGGTGAGGGGCGTCAACAGCGGGCTTCGCCCCAGCCGTCAGCGCCTTCGACGCTGACGGTTTGGGGCCTAAGCGCGACGCTCGGCAACCTCGACGAGGCGATGCGTGCGCTGCTGAATCGCAACGAGGGCGTGCTGGTCCGCGGCCGGATCGATAAGCCGCTCATCATCGACACGCTGCTCCCCGACGATCCCGGCCGCTTTCCGTGGGGCGGGCATCTTGGCATCAAGATGCTCGAGCCGGTGGTGCGCGAGATCGCTGCGCTGGGCACGACGCTGGTCTTCACCAATACGCGCTCGCAGGCGGAAATCTGGTACCAGGCGCTCCTCGATGCGAAGCCGCAGTGGGCCGGGCTGATCGCGCTGCATCATGGCTCACTCGACCGTGATGTGCGCGACTGGGTCGAGTCGGGGCTCAAGCAGGGCACCCTGAAGGCGGTAGTCGCGACCAGCAGTCTCGATCTCGGCGTCGATTTCCTGCCGGTCGAGCGCGTGCTGCAGATTGGCAGCGCCAAGGGCGTGGCGCGGCTGCTGCAGCGTGCCGGCCGCAGCGGTCACGCGCCGGGGCGTGTCTCCCGCGTGACGCTGGTGCCGACCAATGCGCTCGAATTGGTCGAGGCCTCGGCGGTACAGAAGGCCGCCGCGGCCGGCCGTGTCGAGCCGCGCAGCGCGCCGCTCAAACCGCTCGACGTCCTGGTGCAACACGTGGTGACGGTCGCCCTTGGTACCGGATTTGCGGCCGACGAACTGCTCGCCGAAGTTCGCGACACGGCCAGCTACGCGCAACTCACCGATGAGGAATGGTCCTGGGTCCTCGACTTCGCCGGGCGCGGCGGCGAGGCGTTGCGAGCCTACCCAGAGTACCGGCGCATCGCCCAGGCCGATGACGACTGCTTTTACGTGTCCGACGCCCAGGTGGCGCGGCGGCACCGGATGTCGGTGGGCACGATCGTCGCCGAATCGTCGATGCTGGTGCGCTACGTCAACGGCGCCAAGCTCGGCAACATCGAGGAACGCTTCATCGCCCGCCTGCGCAAGGGCGACGTCTTCGTCTTTGCCGGCAAGCGCCTCGAACTGGTACGCGTGCACGAGATGACCGCCTATGTCGTGCCGGCGAAAAAGCGCAGCGGCAACGTGCCGCGCTGGGCCGGCACCAAGCTGCCGCTATCGGGCGAACTGGCCGACGCGGTCCTGACCGAGCTCGAAACGGCGCGAGCGGGACGTTTCGACACGCCGGAGCTGATGCAGGTACAGCCACTGCTCGAACTGCAGGCACGTTGGTCGGCATTGCCCACGCCCGAGACGCTGCTGGTGGAATCGCTGCGCACGCGCGAGGGGCGCAGCCTGTTTGTCTACCCGTTCGCCGGCCGCCACGCGAACCTCGGGCTGGCGTCGCTGATCGCCTACCGCGTTGGTCAGCTGCGACCGGCGACATTTTCGATCGCGGTGAACGACTACGGTTTCGAGTTGCTGGCGGCGGAGGACATCGACTGGCGCCGGATCTGGGCAGTCGACGCCGAGGCCGGCCTGCTACGCGAAGACGGGCTGCTCGACGACGTGCTCGCCAGCCTGAATGCCGGCGAACTGGCGCAACGACGCTTTCGCGAGATCGCGCGCGTAGCAGGTCTCGTCTTCCAGGGTTATCCAGGACAACCGAAATCGGTGAAGCAACTGCAGGCATCGAGTCAGTTGTTCTACGAAGTGTTTCGCAAGTACGACGCCGGTAACCTGCTGCTGTCGCAGGCCGATCGCGAAGTGTTCGAGCAGGAGCTCGACCTCGATCGGCTGCGTGCGGCGCTGGCGCGGATGCGTCGGCTACGGCTCGTCTATCGCCATCTGCAACAACCGACCCCGTTCGCGTTTCCGCTGCTGGTCGAGCGGCTGCGCGAGCAACTGACGACGGAAAAGCTCACGGATCGCATAGCCCGCATGGTTGCCGAGCTCGAACGCTCGGCGGCGGGCGACTGAACGCACGCTGGGGCTGCTGATCGCGCAAAGCCCTCGGCCCACGTCGCCGCGGCACCGATGCGCGTTCGCCGCCTGCGAAATCGTGCGGCCATGCGTTTGCATGACCTCGTTCATGCGTCACGTGCTCGGCCGCTCGTGAATATTCGCCGGGCTCACCCGCTGCTTCGTGGGACGACGTGCCGCGCCGACAGTGTTTAAATGCACAAGGTGCATCTGCAGCTTTGTGTCGACGACGCGGAAACGCCGATCGATGGAGCGGGCGGGGCTGTCGATGCGCCGATTGGGCCCAGGGCGCAAGAGGGGAAATCGATGGCGGGCATCCGCTGTCAATTGGTCGTCACCGACAATCGTCTGACGCCGCAGGCCGAATCGCTTGCGCGGGCCGTCGATGCGCTCGCCGATTTCACGCTGCTGCGCGCCGCCCCTGCTGACGCTGCCGCCGATGTTCTGCTTTGGATCACGACGACTGCGGCTTCGGCGGCGACCGCACGCATGATCACCGCCGCGCGCAGTCGCGGCGTGCGCAGCCCGATACTGATCGCTGCGCTGGAGCAGGAATTGCCCGCGCTGTCGCCGCTGCTCGCAGCGAGCGCGGCGGATTTCATCGCCTTGCCGCTGCGTGCGGCCGAACTGAACCTACGCCTGCGCCGTGCCGTCGGGAGGATGCCACCGGCGACACACGGTACGCAGCGCGCCGGGCTCGATCCGCGCTTGCAGGGCATCGTCGGCGCGGCGCCGGCATTCGTCGAAGCGTTGTCGCAACTGCCGCGAATCGCCAATTGCAGCGCAGGTGTACTGCTGCTCGGCGAAACGGGCACCGGCAAGGAACTGTTTGCAAAGGCCGTGCACGATCTGTCGCCGCGCGCTTCCCGCGCCTGCGTGGCGGTGAACTGCGGGGCGATTCCGGTGGAACTGGTCGAAAGCGAACTGTTCGGTCACACCCGCGGCGCCTTTACGACGGCCAACACCGCGCGCGAAGGCCTGGTCGCGGAAGCTGAAGGCGGTACGCTGTTCCTCGACGATGTCGACTGTCTGCCGCAGGCAGCACAGGCCAAGCTGCTGCGATTCCTGCAGGAGCACGAGTACCGGCCGGTCGGCGCCAACCGCATGCGTCACGCCGATGTTCGCGTGGTGGCCGCGGCCAATGAACAAATGCCCGCCAAGGTCGCACGCGGTGAATTTCGCCAGGATCTCTACTTTCGCCTGAACGTCCTGTCGCTGCGGCTGCCGCCGCTACGTGAGCGTCGCGAGGACATCGGCGAACTGGCCGAGTTCTTCGTCGGTCGATTCGCGCGACAGTTCGGCCTCGACGTTCGCGGCCTCGACGCGCCGGCGTTGCAGCGCTTGCTCGTGCATGACTGGCCCGGCAACGTGCGTGAACTCGAACACACGATCGAACGGGCGGTGGTAATGGCCTCCGGTACGCGGATCACCGAGGAGGAGATCAACGGCCAGGACATCGCGACTGACGACCTGTCGTTTCGCGCTGCCAAGGCGCGCGCCGTCCAGCAGTTCGAGCGCGGCATGATCGAACAACTGCTCAAGGCGCACGGCGGCAACGTGACGCACGCGGCGCGCGCCGCGTGCAAGAACCGCCGCGCCTTCGTGGCGCTGATGCGCAAGTACGCAATCGAGTCGAACGAATTTCGCGCGGGCCATTGACACCTGGCGGCGCGGAACCGGTGGCGTTGCCCCATAGGCCCGGCGCCGTTGAAAAGGAACAACAAGGGATGGCCACAAATCACGCCTTTGCCGGCCGCGGCAAGGTCTTCATCCGGCAAGCGCCGCAAGCACGCGGCAAGATCCTGCAGCAACTGGTTTGGGGCGACTGGATTCGCGTGCTGTCGCGTGACCGTGAAGCCGACGGCTGGTTGCAGGTGCGCGGCCGTGGTCAGGAAGGCTGGTTGCGCGTCGACGAAGTGCAAAACGAAAGGTTGCTCGAGGTCAACTTCGTCGACGTCGGCCAGGGTGATGGCGCCTTCATAGTCACACCCGATGACCAGTTTGCGTTGATCGATGCCGGCGCCGGCGACAACATGCGCCGGTTCCTATCCTGGCGCTTCAACCTCAAGCTCGATCGACTTGCCGAGCGTGGTCGCCCGCATGAAGTCGGCCGCCGCATCAATTTCGCCTTCGCCGTCATCAGCCATGCGGATCTGGACCACTACGAAGGCTTCCGCGACCTGTTCGAGTCTGCCGCGTTCCGCTTTCGCACCGTCTATCACAACGCGCTGGTTGAGCGGCCAGCGACCAGCGATACGCTGAAGCTCGGCGTGCGCCGCAAGGTCGGCGGTCGCACTTGCGTGACCGAGCTCATCGAGACGCCCGAACAGCTCGCCGAGTTGCTAGCCACGGTCGATGCCAACACGCGGGCGCGCTATGTGACCCTGCTGCGCACCGCGGTGGGTAGCGGCCGGGTCGATCGAATCGTCGGACTGACGAGTGACGCCGGCAAGCTGGGCGACTTCGGCACAGCACATCGCACCCGCGACGGCAAGCCGTTGAGTGCCGAAGTGCTGGCGCCGATCACGCACGTCGACGGCGTTCGGCGTGGACTGCCCTGGTTCTCGAATCTTGGCAAGACGAAGAACGGTCACTCGGTGGTGCTGCGCTTGCACTACGGGTCGGTCAAGCTGCTGCTCGGCGGTGACCTGAATGTTCCGGCGGAAGAACACCTGCTGGCCAGCCGCGCCGGCCCGGCGCCAGCCACTGATGCAGCGCTGTCCTTGCAAGCCGAGTACCTGGCGCGCACGCGCGCGGCGTTCGGCGCCGATGTGGCCAAGGCCTGTCACCATGGTTCCGCTGACTTCACGACCGATTTCCTGCGCGCCATCAACGCCGCAGCAACGGTGATCTCGAGCGGCGACGACGAGCCGTATTGCCATCCGCGTCCCGACACGCTCGGTGCGATCGGCCGGCACGGCCGCGGCGAGCGGCCGCTGATCTTCTCGACCGAGCTGGCGCGTTCCACTCGCGAGTACACTCAGCCGCTGAAGGCAGTGCAGGACGAGATCCGTGCCGCGATTGCCGAGCTGACGCGGGCCGCTCCGGGCGAGCGCTCGGCGATCGAACGTCGCATCGACCAGCTGCTCGACCGCAAGGAGCGCAACGTTGCCGTCTACGGCGTCATCATGCTGCGCAGTGACGGCGAGCGTGTGCTGATGGCGCAAAAGCTCGAGCGGCCGCGCTCGGCCACGGGCGAGGAATTCGACCTGCAATGGCTGGCGCCCGATGAAAGCGGCGAACTGGCGCACGTCCGCGGCGACGGCGACTGAGCGCGGCATGGCCGGGCGGAAACCGGCAATCCGCGTCGCGGTACCGCCATGTCGAGGCGGCCTCAACGCCCGCGGTCAGCGGACGTACAGCACGCGCATGCCCATCAAGTTGCCGTCGACCTTGTCACGGATATTGACCGTCGACTGGCGCGGCGTGAATCCGTCGGGCAGTGGCAGACTGCCGTTCAGGCTCTGGTACTGGCCAACCGAGACGGCCACCGGCGGCAGCGTGATCGTCGTCTCGGCACCGCCGGATGCGGTGCCGCTGACGCTGAACTGCATCACGCCGGTGAACGGCTTGCCGCGACTGTTGTTGCGCGTTAGCACCACCTCGTAGGCTAGCGCGCCGCGTTCCTTGTTGAAGCGCGCTGCACGCACTTCGATCGCTCCGCCCCGCGGATCGGGCGGCAGCGAGTCGACGAGGAAACCGATCTGCTCGCGCAGGCCCTCGACCGACTTACGACTGGCTGCCAGTTCATCGGCAATCGCCTTCCTTTCGGCGGCCGTGGCTTCGAGTCGCTTCGCCGTCTCGGCAAGATCGACCTGCAGACGCTGACGCTCGCGCTCGGCGCTGTTGAACGATTCGCGCAGCTGGGTCGATTCCTCCGTCGATAACCGGGGCGGCAGATGGCGCTGCTGCACGTAGATGACGCCCGCCGCACCCGCCGCCAAGCCAACGACCAGTGCGACCAACCAGGCTGGCAGTTTGCGTCGCGCGCGGCGACTGCTGTAGGTGTCAATAACGACCGGACCAGACTTGCCGAACATTCCTGAGAATCTGACAGGTAAACCGAGCGCGAAGGGTACTACGCGTGCGCGGGCGTTACCTCGATCGCGGGGAGACGGATGCGCGGTCTGCGACACCACTTCGGCGGAGCACGGCTGATGAGCCGGGGGGCATCGAGAAAATCGATTACCTCGAACACGTGTCGCGCCAAAGGGCAGCTGACGCCTGTCGAGCCGCTCAGCCCGCTGAGACAAAGACGCGCCGGGGCGGGTTCTTTTTGTCTCACCCCGTCGCCGACGATGCCTGCGCGATCGCATCGCACAGGGGTGATCGACCCGTCAGGCCAGTTGCGTTCGCCGATGACGGCAAATCAGTGACTTGCCGTCCACCGCGCGCTGGCATCGACCTTGCATCGCCAAGTGGCGTGAACGTCCCCGCGCCACTATTGCCGAATTGCAAGGGTCTGTCCTGATGGCCAACGTGTTCGCGCTGCACGCGCTGGCCGACGGCATCGCCCGCTATCTGGACCGCGCCTATCCGGCCGCGCTGCGCGCCGCGCATGCGGCGAGCTTCGAGGCGATCAATACCGGCGCGCTGGTCCGCGAACGCGCGCAGGGCGCCGGCAACCTGGTTACGGTCTGGCCATATCGCGTGCTGGTCAACGAGCACCAGCGCAACCGCGAGTTCGCGCTGCGCCCCGGCCGCATCAACCGGCCGCTGCCGCTCGACGTGCACCTGCTGCTTACCGTATGGGCGGATAACGCCGGCGACGAACTGCTGCTGTTCGCGTGGGCGATGCGCGAGCTTTACCGGCTGCCGGTGCTCGATCGCTCGGTGCTGACCACGGTGGACGCCGGCCTGCGCGCCGACGAACTGATCCAGCTGGCGCCGGCCGAGATGAGCGTCGAGGACATGATGCGCATCTGGGATGCGGTCACACCGTCGTACCGGATCTCGGCGCCGTTCGTCGCCCGCGTGCTGCAGCTCGACATCGAGCAGGACGAGGCACGCAACGTGGTTGCGCAACGTCTGCGCTTTTCAGACGACGTGCCGACGGAGGTCGTGCCGTGATCGTCGAAGACGTCGAGCGCCGCGTCTGGGCCGCGCTGCGGCCGATCGATGCGGTCACGCGGCTGCCGCTGGCCGCGCCGATGCGCGTCAGCGGGCCAGGGCAGACCTGGATCGCCAACCGCAGCGGGTTGATGGTGCTGCATCGGCTGACCGAGCCGACCGCGCAGATCGACGCGCTCGCGCGTTATGAGGCGAGCTTCACCGCGCCGACCGCCGTGGCGCCGCCGGTGGCGGTCAGCGTGCGCATCGACGACCCGCGCGGCCTGCATCTATCGCGCCGCGCCTCAATCACGCTGCCGCGTGCGGCGAGCGCGACTGGTGACGAGCTGCCCGACCTGTATCGCCCGGTCGACGTGGCGATGTACCCGGCACCGAACGCGCCGCTGGCTGCCACGTGGGCGATCGTTCGGGTCAGCGTCTCGCGCGCGGGCGTTCCAGCGGCCGGCTGCGCGCTGACGGTGCACGAGGCTGGCGACGACACGCGTCTGCTCGGCCGCGGCCAGTCCGACGCGCGCGGCGAGGCGGTGGTCGCCGTCGTCGGCATTGCAGCTTTCATTGCCAGCGGCGGCGCAACGGCCTTCGTACGCGAGCGCGAGGCCGAACTGACCGTCGTCTTCGAGCCGGCGGCGACCACGCCACCCGATACGGAAGTGCTGGCCGTGCGCACCGACCCGGCGGTGGCGCGCCGAACCGTCCCGATCGTCATTTCCAGCGGCCGCAGCATTTCGCTGGCCGTCGCCCTGCCATGAAGCGCACTTGGAGTCCCGCGAAGGAGGTGCACCGTGCCTGAATATCTTGCCCCCGGCGTCTACGTCGAGGAAACCAGTTTTCGTGCCAAGTCGATCGAAGGGGTCGGCACCAGTACCACCGCCTTCGCCGGGCCGGCGCGCAAGGGACCGGTCGCTTCGGCAACCGAACTGCCGGAACTGCTGACGAGCTTCGCCGACTTCGAGCGGCTGTATGGCGGGCTCGAGGATCTCGCCTTCGGCGCCGTCGATCCCGGCACGCGCACGCTGAACTTCCTCGCCCACGCCGTGCGCGCCTACTTCAACGAAGGCGGCTCGCGGCTGTACGTGGCGCGCGTGTTGCTGCCGCGCACCGACAGCACCGGCCGCGCGGCGAGCGGCGACCTGCGCATGCCGCCGACCACCGGCACGCTGCCGGCCGAGGATGACACCAACCGTATCCGCTTCATCGCCCGCTTTGCCGGCCGCTGCGGCAATGGCGCCGTGCCGAGCATCGAGCAGCCGCGGCTGCGCGGCGTGCAGACGCGCGAAATCGTCGCGCCGGCGCCGGCGCGCGTGCTCGACAGTGCGCCCGACGGTTCGCTGGCGCGCACCGGCACCGCGCCGACCTTCAACCACCTGCTCAAGCGGGCCGGCCAGTGGTTTGCGCTCGATGCCGCCGGCGCTGCCGCGACCACCGCGACCGATGTGGCGACGATCACGGGTGCCTCGCTGGTCACGCTGGCGGTGATCACCACCGACGCCGATGGCGGCGGGCTCGCCTACGACGATCTCGGCTACGACCGCACGCATCCGCGCTTCGTCGGCCAGGTGATGGCCGAGACGCCGACCCGGCGTGCTGACCAGATCGAGAACCTGTACGCGATCCGGCTCGGAACATCAGTGAACGCGCGGCAGCTGCTCGATGCACTGTTTCCGGCGGCGCAAAACACCGGCGCCGACGCGGCTGCGACCAACCTGATCCTGACCAACGGCCGGCGCGCCTCGTTCGAACTGACGGGCGGCAACGACGGCCTGCAGCCGACCGCCGCCGCCTATCGCGGCGCCTTCGAGGCGCTGGCCGCGCTCGACGATATCTCGATCGTCGCCACGCCGGGTGCGGCCGCCTACGGCGAGCGCGACGCGATCCGCGGCGCGCTGATCACGCACGCCGAAGGCCGGCGCATGTATCGCATCGCCGTGCTCGACACGCAGGAAGGGCAGAACCCCGGCGCCGCGCGGATGGAGCGGGCGGCGATCGATTCGCGCTACGCGGCGATGTACTTCCCCTGGGTGGTGATCGCCAATCCGAACGCGCGGCCGGGGCGCGACGACATCGCCAGGGAAATCCGGCTGCCGCCGTCGGGCTTCCTCTGCGGCATCTACGCGCGCAACGACATCGAGCGTGGCGTGCACAAGGCGCCGGCCAACGAGGTGGTGCGCAGCGCCTTGCGCTTCGAGCGCGAGATCAGCTTCGGCGAGCAGGAGATGCTCAATCCGCTCGGTGTGAATTGCCTGCGCTTCTTCCCCGGCCGCGGCTATCGCGTCTGGGGCGCGCGCACCGCCAGTTCGGACCCCGAGTGGAAATACGTCAACGTGCGGCGCTACTTCAACTACCTCGAAGCGTCGATCGACCGCGGCACGCAGTGGGCGGTGTTCGAGCCGAACGGCGAGCGGTTGTGGGCCAATGTCCGCACGACGATTTCCGATTTTCTCTACAACGAGTGGGTCAACGGCGCGCTGCTCGGCAGCCGGCCCGAGGAAGCCTTCTTCGTCCGCTGCGACCGCACGACGATGACGCAGAACGATCTGGACAACGGCCGGCTGGTCTGCCTGATCGGCGTGGCGGCGCTGAAGCCCGCCGAGTTCGTGATCTTCCGCATCGGCCAGAAGACCGCCGATGCGCGTGAATGACTAGCCGAGGAGCATCGCCATGGCCGAACGGACCCACCCCTACGGGGCCTTCAACTTCCTGGTCGAGATCGACGGCTCGGACACGCTCGGCGGATTTTCCGACGTCTCCGGCCTCGGCACCGAGATCACCATCGCCGAGTACCGCAACGGCAACGAGCGCGAGAACCACGTGCGCAAGGTGCCGGGCATCCACAAGGTCGGTGACGTCACGCTCAAGCGCGGCATCGTCAATTCGACGTCGATGTGGGACTGGATCACGCTGACGCGCAATGAAGGTGTGAAGGGCCAGAAGAACGTCGTCGTCACGCTGCTCGACGAAGCGCGCAACGCCGTGCAGAGCTGGAAGCTGCGCGGCGTGGTGCCGATGAAATACACCGGGCCGACGCTCGTCGCCAAGGGCGGCGGCGACGTGGCGATGGAAGAGCTGGTGCTGTCGGCCGAGGCGGTCGAGATCGAGGCCGCCTGACGCTGAAGGGCTGCCGATGTACGGACTGAGCTTCAGCGAGCGGCGCGTCGACTCGCGGCCGACTGCGCCGCGTGCCGACATCGCCTTGTTCGTCGGCTGGTGCGACTGGCGCGCGCAAGCGCACGTCGACGCCGAGCTGGCGGCCTTCGCTGAGGCGCGGCTGGCGCGCACGCTTGCCGTGAATACACCGCTGCCGCTCGATCTGCCGGTGCCGTTCGACAGCTGGGCGCAGTTCGACCGCGCGGCGCATTGGCGCCACCGTGCGGTCCTGGACAGCTTCGCCCGCGCCGACGCCACGCTCGGCGTGGCGGTGCGCGATTTCTTTGCCAACGGCGGCGAGCGCTGCTTCGTCGTGCTGCTCGGCAGCCCGTTGGCGGTCGGCACGGTGCCGTCCGATCCGGACGCTGCCTTCGACCGCCTGCTGCCGGCATTTGTCGATCGCCAGCGCGCGACCTGGCGCGGGCTGGCGCACGTCAAGGCGCTCGACGAGGTCGCGCTCGTGCTTGCCCCCGACCTGCCGGATCTCGTCGCTACGGACAGCGAGCCGCTGCCGCCTTCGCGCGACGAACCCGATCCGCCGGAAGTCTTCGTCGAATGCGCCACGCGACCGCAGCCGCGCTCCGGCGATCCCGGCGTGCTGCGGCTGCCGGCGCCACGTTGCGATGACGACGGCTATGCGCGCTGGCGCCGCTATGTGCAGGGCATTGGCGCTTTCCTGGCCCAGCATCGGCGTGACTGCATGGCGCTGCTGGCGCTGCCGCTGCCGGCGCGAAGTGCGCGTGCGGGTCGCGACGCGCGCAACGCGGTGGCGAGGCTCAATTCGAGCTTCGTGCAGGTGGCCTATCCCTGGCTGCGGCCGGTGCAGCCGCCGCGCACGGCGCAGGGGCTGGTCGCGCCCGACGGCGCGCTGGCCGGGCTGGTTGCTGCCACCTGCCTGGCGCAAGGCGCGTTCCGCACGGCGGCCGGCCGCACGCCGCGCGAGGTCTACGACGTCGAGCCGCTGCCGCCGCAGCGCGAACTC
>JBFINI010000039.1:0-13782 GCA_041611275.1 Burkholderiaceae bacterium | reverse complement strand
TATCACTCGAGCTGCGCCGAGCCGGGCGTCGCCGGCATTGCCCAGGTCGCCAGCCGCGCCTATCCGGACCCGACGCAGTTTGATCGAGAAAGCGATTACTACGACGCCGCCGCCTCAACGTCGCAGCCGCGCTGGCTAAACGTCGATGTCCAGGGGCTGAAAAAGATCGAGTTGATCGGGCTGGCCGCATTACGCGCCCATTGGCAGCTGGAGGACCTGTTGATCCTGCGCCGGGGCAACCGGCTGTCAATCACGCCGGTGACCGCCGCGCAGTGGAAGTTCATCACGACCGTGCTGGCGAAACCGCGGCGCTCAGGACGACCCGACTGATGGACTGGACGCTGCTGGCCGGTCTGCTGGTGCTGGGAGCGGCGATCGGTTTTGCTGCCGGCCTGCTCGGCATTGGCGGCGGCATGCTGACCGTGCCGTTCATGACGCTGCTGTTCACGATGCAGAAGTTGCCGTCCGAGCACATCGTGCACATGGCGATCGCCACGTCATTGGCGACGATCATGTTCACATCGATTTCCTCGGTGCGTGCGCATAACAAGCGTGGCGCGGTGTTGTGGCCAGTGGCCAGGCGACTGGCGCCGGGCATTCTGGTCGGCTCGATGCTCGGCGCCCGCATCGCCGGCGCCTTGCCCACGCAATGGCTGGCGTTGGTCTTCGCCTTGTTCGTTGGCTTCTCGGCCACGCAGATGCTGCTCGACCGCAAGCCGAAGCCGACGCGACAGCTGCCGGGAACAGCCGGCATGTTCAGCGTTGGCGGCGCCATCGGCATCGCCTCGGCGATCGTCGGCGCCGGCGGCGGTTTCCTGTCGGTGCCCTTCATGACCTGGTGCAACGTGCGCGTGCATAACGCGGTGGCCACGTCGGCATCTCTCGGATTTCCGATCGCCGCCGCGGGCACGCTTGGCTACGTCATCACCGGCTGGCACCTGACCGGTGTCGCGCCAGGCGTCTTCGGCTACATCCATGTGCCGGCACTGATCACCTTGGCGGCAACCAGCACGCTGACTGCGCCGCTCGGCGCGAAAGTGGCCCATGCCCTCGACACAGTCCGACTGAAGCGGGTGTTCGCCTTGCTGCTTTATCTGCTCGCCGGCTACATGCTGTACAAGGCCATGAACGCCTGAACAGGATGACGGTCTTGCGCGACGGTCGCGAAGCGCGCGGCCGCGATGGATAATCGGCCCTATTCGTCCCATATCTGGAGCCGAGTGGTGACCTCAACCGAAGCACAGATCGAAGCGATCGCCGACCCGATGGTGCGCGAGCTGGCGCGACGCGGACAGATTCGCAACATCGCGCGCAACGCAGTGTTCATCAACGAAGGCGAAAAAGGCGACGCGCTGTACGTGATCCTGTCCGGCCGGGTCAAGGTCTTCGTTGCTGACGCCGAGGGGCGTGAAATGGTGCTCGACATCCACGGCCCGGGCGACTACGTCGGCGAGATGGCGCTCGATGGCCGGCCTCGCTCGGCCTCGGTGATAGCGCTGGAGCCAACCACCTGCTCGGTGCTCACACGCGAAGCGCTGCGCACCGCAATCGCCGCCAATGCGGACGTGGCGATGAATTTGATTGGCACGCTGATCGAGCGGGCCCGCATTGCCACCGACAACGTGCGCAACCTGGCCCTGATGGATGTCTACGGGCGCGTGGCCCGCTTGCTGCTGTCGCTGGCGGTAGAGCAGCCCGACGGCAAGATGATCGTGCCAGAGCGATTGACCCAGCAGGACATCGCCGACCGCGTCGGCGCCTCGCGCGACATGGTCAGTCGCATCTTCAAGGACCTGACGATCGGCGGCTATGTGACAGTTGCCGATCGCCAGATCACGCTGAACCGCAAGCCTCCGCCGCGCTGGTAAACGCCACGGCATCGGCAGGCGCGCAACGCGATTACGCGATGCGTCAGGCGTCTTGTCGAATATCCGGCAGCGGCGCCAACCCCCTGCTGCGCACAATCGGGCCAACGATCTCGCTGGGCCCAATATCGTGCATCGTGTCTTCGACAGACCTCATCAGTGCGGCTTCACGCTGAACGAGCGTTCGCGTGGCTGGGACGAGTCGGTGGCATTGACCGAATATCAACCGCTGTGGCCGGTGCGCTTCGCGATCGAGGCACGGGTGCTGAGGGAAGCGCTGCATCCGCTACAGCCCGAGATCGCGCATGTTGGCAGCACCGCGGTGCCCGGCTTGGCCGCACGACCGATCATCGACATCGCGTTGAGCCTGCCGAGACCGACGCGGATCACGGCTTTCGTCGAGCGACTGCACAATTTCGGCTACCTGCCAATTGAAGCCGGTCCCTGCAGCAGTCCGACCTTCGTGCGCCGCGAGCGCGGCGTACGAACGCACCAGGTGATGCTGGTCGACGCCGGCGGCGTTGCCTGGTACACGCTGCTCGCCTTGCGCGACCGCCTACGCTCGGAGCCGGACATGGCCATTGAGTATGCGCGGCTGAAGCGACCGTTGGCGACGCACCCCGCGATCGCGTTGCCTGCCTACCGGCAGGCGAAAGCGGCTTTCGCGCGGCGCGTCCTGCAGACCGACGTCGAACGACCCGCCGCCTAGCAGCCGCTGTCAGGTCAAGAAGGTTGCCGCGTAGCGTTCGCGCAATACGTTCTTCTGTACCTTGCCCATCGCGTTGCGCGGCAGGTCATCGACGACCCAAACGCGCTTGGGGACCTTGAAGTTGGCGATCTTCTCGCGTAGCTCGCCCATGATTTGTTCCGCCTCGACCTCGGCTTCGCCCGCGCGGACGACAACCGCCGCCACGGCTTCGCCGAAGTCCGGGTGCGGCAGCCCGATGACAGCTGATTCGATCACCCCGGGCAGCTCGTCGATGTAGCCCTCGATTTCCTTCGGGTAGACGTTGTAGCCGCCCGAGATGATCAGGTCCTTCGAGCGTCCGACTAGGGTCAGGTAGCGCTCCGGCCTTCCGTCACCGCCAAAATGGCCGACATCGCCGGTCCTGAACCAGCCGTCGGCAGTGAATTCCTCCGCGGTCTTTTCAGGCATGCGCCAATAGCCGGAGAAAACGCCCGGGCCACGCACTTCCACTTTGCCGATTTCACCCACAGCGCAGCGGCTGCCATCGTCACGCACCAGCCGCACCGCTACTCCCGGCAGCGGCACGCCAACCGTGCCGGCGATCCGCTCGCGCGCCGTCCCGAAATACGGATTCGATACCAGCATCACGGTTTCCGACATGCCATATCGTTCGAGGATCGTGTGGCCGGAGCGGCGACGGAACGATTCGAACGTCTCGGCCAGCAGCGGCGCCGAGCCGGAAACGAACAGCCGCATATGGCGGCAGGCGTGGCGGTCGAGTCCCTCTTCGCCAAGCAGCCGGGTGTAATGCGTCGGCACGCCCATAAAGACGGTCGCCCGCGGCAGATTGGCAATGACTTGCTGCGGGTTGAACTTCGGCAGGAAGATGATTGACGCACCGGCGAGCAAGGCGGCATGTAGCGCGACGAACAGGCCGTGGACGTGAAATATCGGCAGTGAGTGCAGCAGCACATCGCGGCCACCCGCCTCGCGCTCTTCCTTGAAGCCCCAGAAGTCGTCGAGGACCAGCGCATTGGACGACAGATTGCCGTGTGACAGCATCGCCCCCTTGCTGCGTCCGGTCGTCCCTGACGTGTACAGGATCGCGGCCAGATCGCCCGCTTTGCGCAGCACCTTGCCGAAGCGGTCGGCAAACGGCGCCGCCGCGGCAAGCAAGCTGCCGTCGCGCTGCTCGCCAAGCGTCACGACCCGGACGCACCCGGCGCGCTCGGCAATCGGCGCCAGTTCGGCATGTCGCTGCGGCGTGCAAACAAAGATAGCCGGCTGCACATCGTTCAGGAAATACTCGATCTCGCCGGACTGATACGCCGTGTTCAACGGTACGTATGCGAAGCCGGCGCGCAGTGCTGCCAAGTACAGCATGACCGCCTCGGGCGATTTCTCTACCTGCACGGCAATTCTTGGCGGTGCGCCATCGGTCACCGGCGTTGCGCCGAGGCTTTGCAGCCAGCCGGCGATACGCGCCGAGCCGAAATGAATATCGCGATACGAATAGACGAGCCCATCGGGCGTTTCGAGGCAGACGGCGTCGAGATCGCGTGGCATGCGGCTCTCGATCAGGGCGGAAAGGTTTTCGTTTTTCATCGGCCGGTGAATTTCGGAATTCGTTTGGCAAGAAATGCGGCGATACCCTCGCGATAATCGTCGGAGTCGAGAAAGTCGAAGCTCGCATCGAGATCGTGCGACGTGTACTGCATGCCGCGCGCCAGCAGCAGACGGATCTGCGCCTTGTTCTGCCGCGCAGCGCGCGGCGAACCGGCACAGATCGCATGGACGACCTCGCTGACGCGATGTTCGAAGTCGGCCGCCGGCACCTGACGTGCAACCAGCCCGCTGCCGGCGGCTTCGCGCGCGTCGAGCAGACGCCCGGTCAGCAGCAGATCGGCCGTCACCGACGGGCCGAGACGTTCGAGCAAGAGCCGCAGTTCGGACAGCACCACCGGAAAGCCCAGGCGACCGACAGGCACACCGAAGCGCGCGGTTTCGCAGGCGATACGGATGTCGCAGGCCAGCGCGATCTGCAGCCCGCCACCGGCGCATACGCCTTCGATTGCCGCCAGCACCGGCTGCGGCAGGCCGCTGATCGCGGTCAGCGCCGGCAGCACTGTCTCCAGGTGAAAACGTCGGCCACTGGTCAGATCGCGATGGATTTCGCCGAACTCATCGAGGTCCGCGCCGGCCGCGAAATTGCCACCGGCACCGCGCACGACGATGCAGCGGATGTCGTCATCGTCGGGCAATGACTCGAAGACGCGGCGCAGTTCCTGCCACATGGCCACGCTGACCGCGTTCAGCTTGCCCGGCGATTCGAGCGTGATCGTGGCTACCCCTGCATCGGCCACGAAATGGATTGTCCCTGACATGCGCTACCCCGCTTCTTATAACGGCCTTGCGCTGGCCGAGCCCGGCGTCCGGCCGACGGTGGTGCGCTTCATCGCGGCCGTGCTTGGCGATCGGTTTCAAGCGGTGACGCGTAAACCGCCGGCCCAGCCGTGCGAAAGTAGACGAAAAGCGCGATTCCCGCCAAGACCATCGGCACCGACAACCACTGCCCCATGGAAAGCCGCAAGGCCAAGAGTCCCAGGAAGGCGTCCGGCTCGCGGCTGAATTCGGCGAGGAATCGGAATACGCCGTAGCCGACCAGGAACGCCGCACCGACGCAGCCCGCCGGCCGCGGCTTGCGCGAGTAGACCCACAGCAGCCCGAACAGCAGCAACCCTTCCAGTCCGGCCTGATACAGCTGCGACGGATGCCGCGGCAGGCCGTCATTGGCTTGCGGAAAAACCATCGCCCACGGCCAGACATTCGGATCGGCCGGCCGGCCCCATAACTCGCCATTGATGAAATTGCCCAGCCGGCCAGCGGCAAGGCCGAGCGGCATCAGCGGCACCGAGAAGTCCGCCACGCGCAGGAACGACTTGCCCCGGGCACGGGCGAACAGCCACAGCACGGCGACGACGCCGAGGATGCCGCCGTGCGAAGCCATGCCGCCCTTCCAGACCATCAGCGCCTCGAGCGGATTGTCGAGGTAGTAGGCGGGCTTGTAGAAGAGCACGTAACCGAGCCGGCCACCGATGATCACCCCGAGCACGCCGAAAAAAAGCAGATCCTCGACATCCTGTCGGCTCATGCCCCGCCAGGCGTCACGCGCACGCAGGCGGCCAAGCCACCAGAACAGCGCGAAGCCGACCAGGTACATCAGTCCGTACCAGCGAACGGCAATCGGACCGAGCGAGATGGCAACCGGGTCGAACTGGGGATGAGTAAGCATCGGCGCGTCGCAGACTAGAATCCGCCTGATTGTAGGTAATCAATGGCGGCGCAACCGTCCCGGGCCGCCGTGTCCCGACCACTGCTCAGCGAGCACTTTCGCCTTTCATCCCATGTCCTTCAACCGCCGTTCACGCAACGTCACCCAGGGTGTCGCCCGCTCCGCCAACCGCGCGATGTATTACGCGATGGGCTACCAGGACGCCGACTTCGACAAGCCGATGATCGGCGTGGCCAACGGTCACTCGACGATCACACCCTGCAATTCGGGTCTGCAGCATCTGGCCGACGCGGCCATCGCCGAGATTGGCAAGTGCAATGCCAACTCACAGGTCTTTGGCGTGCCGACGATTTCCGACGGCATCGGCATGGGCACCGAGGGCATGAAGTATTCGCTGGTGTCGCGCGAAGTGATTGCCGATTGCATCGAGACCTGCGTCAATGGCCAGTGGATGGACGGCGTGATCGTCATCGGCGGTTGTGACAAGAACATGCCCGGCGGCATGATGGCGATTGCCCGATGCGACGTGCCCGCGATCTATGTCTACGGTGGCACCGTCAAGCCCGGCAACTACAAGGGCAAGGATCTCACTATTGTCTCAGCGTTTGAAGCAGTCGGCGAATTCACGGCCGGCCGGCTGAATGAAACCGACTTCAAGGAAATCGAGCGGCGGTGCATTCCCGGCTCGGGCTCCTGCGGCGGCATGTACACCGCCAACACGATGAGTTCGTCGTTCGAAGCGCTCGGCATGAGCCTGCTGTATTCGTCGACACAGGCCAATCCGGACCCGGAAAAGGTCGGCTCAACGACCAAGGCGGCGACCGTGCTGATCGAGGCGGTAAAGAAGGACCTGCGCCCATCGGCCATCATCACGCGCAAGTCGATCGAGAACGCCGTCAGTCTGATCATGGCGGTCGGCGGATCGACCAACGCGGTCCTGCACTACCTCGCCATCGCCAGCGCTGCTGGTATCGAGTGGACGATCGATGACTTCGAGCACATCCGTCGCAAGGTGCCGGTGCTGTGCGACCTCAAGCCGTCGGGACGCTACGTCGCCACCGACCTGCATGCGGCAGGCGGCATTCCGCAGGTTTTGAAGATGCTCCTCGCCAACGGACTGCTGCACGGCGACTGCATGACGATCACCGGGCGCACCATGGCCGAGGAACTGGCCAGCGTACCGGCGACGCCGCGCACCGATCAGGACGTCATTCGGTCGTTTGACAAGCCGCTGTATCCGCACGGCCATCTGGCCATCCTGAAGGGCAATCTCGCACCGGAAGGCTGCGTTGCCAAGATCACCGGACTGAAAAATCCGGTGATCACTGGCCCGGCCCGCGTGTTCGACTCCGAGGATGCCGCGATGGAGGCGATCCTCGCCGACCGGATCAAGGCCGGCGACGTTGTAGTGATCCGCTACGAAGGCCCAAAAGGCGGCCCGGGCATGCGCGAGATGCTCAGCCCGACCTCGGCAATCATCGGCAAGGGGCTGGGCGAAAGCGTCGGCCTGATCACCGACGGCCGGTTCTCCGGCGGCACCTGGGGCATGGTGGTGGGCCACGTTGCCCCTGAAGCCTACGTCGGCGGCAATATCGCGCTGATCCACGAAGGTGACTCGGTCACCATCGATGCGCACGAGTTGAGGCTGCAACTGAACATCAGCGATGCCGAGCTTGCGAAGCGGCGTGCCGCGTGGACGGCGCCGGCGCCGCGTTATACGAGGGGCGTGCTGGCCAAGTTTGCCAAGCTCGCCTCGACGGCGAGCAAAGGCGCCATTACCGACGAGAAGCTTTTCTAGAAGGTCGGACGCCGCCCTGCCGAGCGCATGCGCCAGCGGCGCTCGCGCCGATCAGCGGCGGCTGGCTCGCGCTACCTTGTCGCGCTCAAGCGCACGGGCAATTCGCTCTTTCTTGGCCACTTCGAGTTCGTCAAAGGCCTTCTTCTTGTCCAGCCCGAGGCGCCGCTCGACCACTTCCCACCAGATCAGCGACAGCACGAACGGCAGCACCACCCACCACCAAGAAAGATCGGCCAGCGGTCCGAAGTCCAGCAACTTGGAGACCAACAGGATCAGACCTACATACAAGAGCCACATGGGTGCGCTCGACGACGGAACGACGATTCGACTATAGCCGTCCGGCGCCCGGACCCCAAGGGTCGTCAACGGCCGGCCGTCAGTTCCCGTTACACTTTCGCGCCCCTGAATCCGATCGAGCCATCTAAACCTGCCTGGAGCCCTTTCATGAAGACATTCGCCGTTACCCTCTTTGCAACGCTGTCGCTGGTCTCTGGTGCCGCAATTGCCAGCGCCGACCTGGCCAAGGCCAAGAACTGCATGGCCTGCCACGCCATGGACAAGAAGCTGGTCGGACCGTCATACAAGGATGTCGCCGCCAAGTACGCCAGCGACAAGGACGCGGCTGGCAAGCTCGCCAAGAAGATCCGTGAAGGCGGCACGGGCGTCTGGGGCCAGGTCCCGATGCCGGCCAACCCGCAGGTCAGCGACGCCGAAGCGCAGACCCTGGCCAAGTGGGTGCTGACGGTCAAATAACGCTGCACCGGCGGCTGCGGCTCGGCGCTTCGGCAGCCATCAAAAAAAGGGCGCTTCGGCGCCCTGCTTGCTTGCGCCGCCTGCAAATAACGCTAATACGTGATCGATTGTGCACCCTTCGCTGGGGGCCGCCGCGCGGCGGCGAAATTGCTGGCAGTACGTACGGGCGTAGAATTGCGCGCTTTCGCAGCAGTGCGGGCTCTTGCACAGGGATCGACTCAGGGTCGGCTGCCGAATTTTGAAACCCCATCAGGAGAATGCTGGATGAATTACACGTTGAAACTCGCTCCGCTGGCGATCGCCGCCGCGGTGGCCCTTGTCGGCTGCGGCAAGAAGGAGGAACCGGTCAAGGCCCAGGCCGCCCAGTCCGCGGCTCAGCCCGCCAAGGCTGCTGCTCCGGCTGCGGCGCCGCCGACAGTGGTCAAGGTGGGCCATGTCGCCCCGCTAACCGGGGGCATTGCGCATCTGGGCAAGGACAACGAAAACGGTGCCCGCCTGGCGGTCGATGAAATCAACGCCGCCGGTGGCCTGAAGATTGGCGACAAGGCCTACAACCTCGAACTCGTTGCCGAAGACGACAAGGCCGATCCGAAGGAAGGCACGCTCGCCGCACAGAAGCTGGTCGACGCCGGCGTGGTGGCGGTGGTGGGTCACCTGAATTCCGGCACCACGATCCCGGCCTCGAAGATCTACGCGGATGCCAACATCGTGCAGATCTCGCCGTCGGCAACCAACCCGAAGTACACGGAACAAGGCTTCAAGACCGCCTTCCGCGTTGTCGCCAACGACAACCAGCAGGGCAGTGTTCTGGCCAACTACGCCGCCAACGAGATGAAGGCCAAGACGATCGCGATCATTGATGATCGCACCGCGTACGGCCAGGGTCTGGCCGACGTGGTCGAGCGGGTAGCGAAGGAAAAGGGATTGAAAGTCGTCTCGCGCGAGTTCACCACCGATAAGGCGACCGACTTCAATGCCATTTTGACCAAGATCCGTGCCGCCAAGCCGGATGTGGTCATGTACGGTGGCATGGACGCCACGGCGGGCCCGATGGCCAAGCAGATGAAGCAACTCGGCATCAAGTCGGCCTTCCTGGCGGGTGATGGCGTGTGCTCGCCGGAGTTCATCAAGCTGGCCGGCGACGCCGGTAACGGGCTGACCTGCTCGATGGCCGGCGAGGCTGTCGAGAAACTGGCCAAGGGCGAGGAGTTCAAGACCAAGTACAAGGCCAAGTTCAACCAGGACGTGCAGATCTACTCGCCGTACAGCTACGACGCGGTATATGTGATTGCTGAAGCGATGAAGCGTGCGGGCGGTCCGGAAAAGACCAAGATCATCGAAGAAGTCGCCAAGACGAACCACCCAGGCGTGACCGGACAGATCACCTTCGACGACAAAGGCGACATCAAGGGCGGGGCGATCTCGATCTTCCATGTCAAGGAAGGCAAGCTCGAGTACGTGTCCACCTCGCGCTGATTCGGCGCTTTAGGCTCGGGCCAAGACGGCACCTTCGGGTGCCGTTTCTTTTTCGTGCCGAAGCAGGGTCGAGGCGCACCGGCGCCTACAATTCTTTCGCCTTCACCGACGCCGATCTGCCGGTCAATGCCGTTGATGTCCACTCCGTGCCGATGAGCGCTGCCGATCTGCGAGCTGCAATTGCCGCGGCAACGCGCGCATCGGAAGCCTCCTGTGTGCAGGCACTGCTTGCTGATGCTTCGCTGCCGAGCGGGCTGCTGCACTCCGCCCGTGAAGTCGCGCGAGCGCTGATCGAGCAGTTGCGCGCGAACCGCAGTCGCGCCGGCGGCGTCGACGCGCTGATGCGCGAGTTTTCCTTGTCGAGTAACGAAGGCGTGGCGCTCATGTGTCTTGCCGAGGCGCTGCTGCGCATCCCGGACACCGCCACGGCCGACGCGCTGATCCGCGACAAGGTCAGCCACGGCGATTGGCGCGCACATCTGGGCCGCAGCCGTTCGGTGTTCGTCAATGCCGCCGCCTGGGGTCTGATGGTCACCGGCTCGTTGGTGGCTACCCACAGCGACGAGGGTCTCGGTCGCAGCCTGACGCAGCTGATCGCCCGCGGCGGTGAGCCGTTGATCCGCAAAGGCGTCGACCTGGCCATGCGCCTGCTCGGCCAGCAGTTCGTCACCGGGCAGACGATCGATGAAGCGTTGAACCACGCGCGCAGCCGGCTGGCGACCGGTTATCGCTACACCTTCGACATGCTCGGCGAAGCCGCGCTCAGTGCCGCCGATGCCGATGGCTACTTCGCCGCCTATCAGTCCGCGATCGACGCCATCGGAACGTCGGACGCCGATCGCGGCGTCGAGACCGGCTGCGGCATTTCGGTCAAGCTCTCGGCGCTGCATCCGCGTTACTGCCGTGCGCAACGTGACCGCGTCATGGCCGAATTGTTGCCGCGCCTACGCCAATTGTGCGAGCAGGCACAACGGTACGACCTGGGTCTGGCCATCGACGCCGAGGAAAGCGAGCGGCTCGATCTGTCGCTCGACCTGATCGAGGCACTGGCCGCCGATCTGGCGCTGTACAACTGGCAGGGGCTCGGCGTGGTCGTGCAGTCCTACCAGAAGCGCGCGTCGCTGACCGTCGACTGGCTGGTCGATCTCGCCCGGCGCAGCGGGCGGCGTCTGGCGGTGCGGCTGGTGAAAGGCGCCTACTGGGACAGCGAAATCAAGCGCGCCCAGATCGAAGGCCAGTCCGACTATCCGGTGTTTACCCGCAAGGTCCATAGCGACGTGTGTTATCTGGCCTGCGCCCGCAGGCTGTTGACCGCTGCTGACGTCATCTATCCGCAGTTCGCCACCCACAACGCGTTGACGCTGGCCACGGTGCGCGAAATGGCGCGCGCCGCCGGCGTCGTGCGCTACGAATTCCAGTGCCTGCACGGCATGGGTGAATCGCTTTATGACCTGGTGCTCGGCCGCGACAAGCTCGACGTCGCCTGCCGCATCTACGCACCGGTCGGCAGCCACGAGACGTTGCTCGCCTACCTGGTACGACGGCTGCTCGAAAACGGTTCGAATTCGTCGTTCGTCAACCAGATCCTCGACCCGTCGGTCAGCGTCGACGACCTGCTGCTCGATCCGGTCGAGCACGCCAAGAGCGGCGGCGGCGCGCCGCATCCGCGCATCGCGCTGCCGTCGGCGTTGTACGCGCCGGACCGGCGCAACTCAGCCGGGCTCGACTTGAACGACGAACCAACATTGCGATTGCTGCAGGCGAGATTCGCGCAGGCGCAACGACAAGCTTGGCAGGCCATGCCGTTGCTGGCCAGCGGCGCGATGACAGCGCTGCAGCCGCGCGCGATCCGCAACCCGGCCGACCTCGAGCAGGTCATCGGCACGGCGGCGGACGCCGGCCACGGCGAGGTCGAAGCGGCGATCACCGCCGCGCAGACGTTCACGACGACCTTCGCGACGACTCCTGCCGCCGCGCGCGCCGATTTTCTACAGCGCGCCGCCGATGCGCTCGAGACGCACCACGCCGAGCTGATGTGGCTGGCCGTTCACGAAGCCGGCAAGACGCTGCCCAACGCGCTGGGCGAGGTGCGCGAAGCCGTCGACTTCTGTCGCTACTACGCGCAGCAGCTGCGGGTGGCGGACTTCGACGGCAACGGCCGTCCGCTCGGCGTCGTCGCCTGCATCAGTCCGTGGAATTTCCCGCTGGCGATTTTCGTCGGTCAGATTGCCGCGGCGCTGGCTGCGGGCAACGTGGTATTGGCCAAACCCGCCGAGCAGACGCCGCTGATCGCCGCACGCGCGGTGCAGCTGCTGCATCAGGCCGGCGTGCCGCCGACTGCGCTGCAGCTTCTGCCCGGCGACGGCCGCGTCGGCGCGCAACTGACCGCTGACGCGCGCATCCGCGGCGTGCTGTTCACCGGATCGACGGAGGTCGCGACGCTGATCGACCGCACGCTGGCCGCGCGTGCGGTCACCGAAGAGGTCGTGCTGGTCGCTGAAACAGGAGGCGTCAACGCGATGGTCGTTGACTCCAGCAGCCTGCCGGAGCAGGTCGTCGTCGACGCGCTGGCCTCGAGCTTCGACAGCGCCGGCCAGCGCTGCTCCGCATTGCGCGTGCTGTGCGTGCAGGAGGACATCGCCGGGCGCGTGCTGGCCATGCTTAATGGCGCGCTGCGCGAGCTGGCGATCGGCGACCCGACGCAGATCGCCACCGACATCGGCCCGGTCATCGATACCGAGGCGCGTGAGCGCCTCGAAGCGCACCTCGCCGCCATGCGCCGCTCGCAACCTTGCCACGCCATGCCGCTGCCGAAAAATGCCAGCCGAGGCAACTTTGTCGCGCCGACGGTGATCGAGATCGATTCGCTGGCCCGACTTCGCGGCGAGGTGTTTGGCCCGGTCCTGCACGTGCTGCGCTACCGTCGCGCCGAGCTCGGTCGGCTGATCGACGAAATCAACGCAACTGGTTACGGCCTGACGTTCGGCGTGCACAGCCGCATTGACGAGACGATCGACTTCGTCACCGCGCGCATCCGCGCTGGCAATCTGTACGTCAATCGCAACATGATCGGCGCGGTGGTCGGCGTGCAGCCTTTCGGCGGCCTCGGCCTGTCGGGCACCGGCCCGAAAGCCGGCGGGCCGATGATGCTGCACCGCTTGCGCCGCGCCGCCCAGGCACCGACGCTGCCGGTCGACGCCAACGCCGTGACACCACCGGCCCTGGCCGCTCTGCAGCAATGGGCACTGGCCGGTGGCCGAACAGCGCTGGCCAACTATTGCACAGTGTTGGCGCGCGATACCCCGCTGAAGCAGTCATTGGCGCTGCCGGGGCCGACGGGCGAGGCCAACACGCTGCGCTTCATCGCCCGCGGCCAGGTCCTTTGCGTCGCCATGGACGATGACGACCTCTTGCCGCAGTTGGCGGCGGCATTGGCCACCGGCAACCGGGTCACGCTTTCGGCGCCAGACGCACAGACGTTGCTCGCGCAGTTGCCGGAGCAAGTCCGTCGGCTCGCCACGATGGCCAGCGACGCGACGGCGTGCGACGTTGCGCTTTGTGTCGCCGCGCGTGCCGCGGCGCTGCGGCGCGCGCTCGCCGCACGGGACGGGCCGCGCGTGCGCGTGGTTACGCCAGGCGATGAAAAGGGCGGATATCCGCTCGATGCGCTGGTGGTCGAGCAGACGATCACTGTCAACACGGCCGCGGCCGGCGGTAATGCGAGCCTGTTGACGCTGGATCCGGCATGAGCGGCGGCGAATCCCAAGGGCTGGCCTGCTAGCATCGCGCCCTGCGACGGTACGCGGCGTGGCTGATCGGCACTTGCGGGGGCTGCGCGAGGAGACCCGGAACAAAGTGCAATCGACGGGCACAATGCGGCCCTGAACAAGGGCGGCGGCAGCGGCACCGG
>JBFINI010000038.1:0-13892 GCA_041611275.1 Burkholderiaceae bacterium | reverse complement strand
TCGTCGGTGATGCTCTTGTTGCCCAAGTACATCGCCGGGTGGTCGGGCTGGGCCGTCGACACCTTCGGCTATGTGAACTTCTTCATCGGCACCGCGGCGCTCGGCGCGCCGGTGCTGCTGCTGGTGTGGCTGGCCGCCCGCGCGCAACGCACGGCGCCAGACGGCGGCTTGCCGGCAGCGACCAGCGACTGAGCCCGAACTTACGGTTCACCATCCCAGTAATCCAGATCTGACTCGGCGCGGTGCAGGCGCCGGCCGGCTGTCAGGCCGTCCTTGTTGCCAGTCATCAGCAGGTACTTGTTCGAATCCGGGTATTCGCAGACTTCCGGCCGCTTCTGCGTGCTGATCGACAGGTAACGCATCGGCACCGGGCCGGTGTTGATGATCTGGTGCGGATACTCGGGTCCGGGCGGGATATCGATCACGTCGCCCTCGCGGATCGGGATCATCTCGCCGGCCACACGCAACGTGCCGTCGCCTTCGAGGATGATGAACATCTCCTCCTCGGCAAAGTGCAGGTGATAGGGACAGCTCGCCTTGCCCGGCGGCAGGATGTCGTAGCCGCAGCCGAGATCGCGCGCGGCGGCGCCTGCGACATTCGGCCCGATCACTGCGCCGCAGCGCGTCTGGTACTTCGGCGCGCGCTCGTAGTCTTCGAGACTGACCTCATGGATGTTGCGCACCAGTTTTCCCCGCAGGCTCATCGCGATCTCCCATCAGGCGGTATCGAAGCGATACACGGCGAGCGTCGCGCGCAGGTTCGGCAACCATTCGACCGTCTGACCGTCCGCCAGCAGCGCGCGGCTGGTGATTGGAAAACCGAGCTTGGCGGCAAGGATCTCGAAATCTTTCGGTGTGCACAAGTGGATGTTCGGCGTGTCGTACCACTGGTAGGGCATCTGCTTGGTCACCGGCATGTGGCCGCCGGTGAGCGAAAGCAGGTGCCGCCAGTGGCCGAAATTCGGAAAGCTGACGATGCCCTGTTTGCCCACCCGCGCCATCTCGCGCAGGATGCCCTCGGTGTTGTGCATCGCCTGCAGGGTCTGCGACAGCACGACGACATCGAACATGTTGTCCGAGAACATGCGCAGCCCGCTTTCGAGGTCAGCCTGGATCACGTTGACGCCTGCGCGCACGCATTCGAGCACATGGGCATCGGCGATGTCGACGCCATAGCCGCGACACCGTCCGGCATCGCGCAGGTGCGCCAGCAGCGCGCCGTCACCGCAGCCAAGGTCGAGCACATGGCTCTGGGGCGCGATCCAGCCGGCAATCAGCTTCAGGTCGGTCCGCAGGGTCATCGGCAATCCCCGACCACCGTACGGCGCTTACGTGCCCGCCGGCAGACTGCCGCCCAGGCTGCCCGCGCGATCATGCTCCCACCTCGCGCCCAATGCGGTCGAAGTAGGCCGCCACCACGTTGTGGTAGCGCGAATCGTCCATCAGGAACGCATCGTGACCGTGCGGCGCGTCGACCTCGGCATAGACGACATCGCGACCATTGGCCACTAGCGCCTCGACGATCTCGCGCGTGTGCGCCGGGGCGAAGCGCCAGTCGGTGGTGAACGAAGCGAGAAAGAACTTCGACTGTGCAGGCGCCAGCGCCTTGACCAGATTGCCGCCGGCGTTTCGGGCCGGATCAAAGTAATCGAGTGCACGAGTGATCAGCAGATACGTGTTGGCGTCGAAGTAGTCGGCGAACTTGTCGCCCTGGTAGCGCAGGTAGCTTTCGACCTCGAACTCGATGCCGAACGAGAAGCCGTAGTCCTTGTGGCGCAGCGCGCGGCCGAATTTTTCGGCCATGTCTGCCCCCGACAGGTAGGTGATGTGGCCGACCATGCGCGCCACGCCCAGGCCGCGGCGCGGCTTGACGCCGTGCTGGTAGTAGTCGCCGCCGTGGAAATCCGGATCATTGGTGATCGCCGTGCGGGCGACGTCGTTGAAGGCGATGTTCTGTGCCGACAGTTTTGGCGTGGTGGCGATAGCCACGCAGTGCGCGATGCGGCTCGGATACTGCAGCGTCCAGCCCAGCGCCTGCATGCCGCCGAGCGAGCCGCCCATCACTGCAGCGAAGCGCTCGATGCCGAGGCGGTCGGCCAGCCGCGCCTGCGCATTGACCCAGTCCTCGACGGTGACGACCGGAAAGCGCGAGCCATACGGCGCGCCCGTGGCTGGGTTGATCGACATCGGCCCGGTCGAGCCAAAACACGAACCGGGGTTGTTCACGCCGATGACGAAGAAACGGTTGGTGTCGACCGGCTTGCCGGGCCCGACCATGTTGTCCCACCAGCCGACGCTCTTGTCCTGCCCTTCGTAACTGCCGGCGACATGATGCGAGGCGTTCAGCGCGTGGCAGATCAGCACCGCGTTGGAGCGCGCGCCGTTCAGCTCGCCGTAGGTCTCATAGGTCAGATCGTAGGCGGCCAGCGACGCACCGCTGGTGAGGGCCAGCGGCGCAGTGAAGTGCATCGACTGCGGCGACACGATGCCGACGGATCCCGGTGCAGTCATCTCGATCCAAAAAAAAGCCCGACAGGCGCCGGCTTGTCGGGTTCCGTGGCGCGGGGCGGTTCGGCCTCGCGGATCTCTTTAGCGGCAGATGTCGCAACCTTCAGCGACGCGCCCGCAAGCGGATCAACAAATCAGCGCAGGAAGGTAAGGGTAGGCGCGCGCGCGCGCGCCTGTCAAACACCCGCTTCGCCGGCCCGAAGCACCCTCGCCCGAAGGGCACCAGTGCCCGGCGCGCCGGAGCCGCGAGCGCGCAGTTGCCGGCGACTAGGTCGCCTGAATCAGGTGCGACAGCGCCGGCCCGAACGCCTGCATCATCACCTTGACCCGCATCGTGTTGCGCAACTCCTGGTGCGTCACCAGCCACATCGGCGTCTGCAACTCGTCGATCGCCGGCGTCAGCGGCTGCAGTTGGGGGCAGGTGGCCTCGAGGAATGCCGGCAGCAGCGCAACGCCAAGACCGCCGCGCACCATCGCCAGGGCATGGCCGAACTGGTCGACACGCATGACGACACTGGAGTCCGGCACGTTCGCATCGAGCCAGCGGTCGAACTTCAGATCGCGCGCGTCGCGCTCGAAACTGATCCAGCGGCGCTGGCGCGCGAGTTCGGCGGCGCTGCGCAGCGGCGTGTGCAAGCCGCTGCGGCTGACCCCATAGACCTTGAACTGCAGTTCGCCGAGCTTTCGGCCGATCAGCCAATCGGGCACCCGGTCGGTGACGCGGATCGCTACATCGGACTCGCGCCGCGCCAGGCTCACATGCTCGCGCGAGGCCACAAGTTCGATGCTCACGTCGGGAAACGCTGAGGCAAACTGACCCAGAATCGGCGGCAACAGGTGATCGATGATGATTCCGGCCACGGCCACCCGCACCTGGCCGCTGGGCCGGAGATCCTGGCCGAGCACCCGCATCTCGGCCTCGCGCGCCAGCGGCTCGAAACGCTCGGCCGCGCGGGCGACTTCCTCGCCGGCCGAGGTCAACGAATAACGACCGCGCGAGCGATCGAACAGGCGCGATTTCAGGCGCTGCTCGATCGATGCCAGCTTGCGCAACAGCGTGGCGTGCGTCACCGCGAGCGCGGCACTGGCCCTGGCCACGCTGCCATGACGCGCTACGGTCAGCACGACATGAAAATCCGACCAGGCCAGTCGCATGCGCGCTGGCACCGCCGCGATGGTCGCGCTTTTGGCCGCCAGACTGTCCGCCGTTCTTTTCATTTTCGTTAATTTAGATTGAGAATTCTGATCACTAACTATCAGGAATGTCAATCTAAAGTACGGCAGCTCTGAACAAGGGAGACGGTGTCATGGGACGTTTCACCAACTGGCTGGCGTGGGCGGTCGTCGCCGCGATCGGTGGCCTGGCGGCGATCAACTGGGGCACGCTGATGACTCCGGCGCCTATCGATCTGCTGGTCGCGCACATCGACGCGCCGTTGGGGCTGATCATGCTCGGACTGATCGGCCTGCTGGTCGCCCTGTTCCTGGTTGCCACTTTGCGTAACCAGATCGGTGCGCTGCTTGAAAACCGCCGCCTGTTGAAAGAGATCCAGCGCGTGCAATCGCTGGCCGACGAGGCGGAAGCCTCGCGCTCAAGAGCACTGCAGCAGCTGATCGAAGCCGAATTTCGCCGCATCGACGAGCGCTTGAACGCACTGCAACCTGCCGCAGGCTCATTGCCGCGCCAGCCCCAGATTTCCTCATCCTGATCCGGCAAGGACAGACCTGATGAACGCTGAACGACACGCCGGCCAAAGCCTCGATGAAATCGAACCGACAGTGCTCGACGACCTGGCGCGACGCATCGAGGACATCGACAACAGCTACCGCGCGGTGGCCGAGAAGGTCGGCCAGTTGTACCTGCGCGCCGACGAGTACCATGTCGATTCGCTGACCGCGCAGTTGGACAAACCGATGCGCAACGCGTCAGAGAACGAACAGACATTTGCCGCCCTGCTCGACGAGCTTCGCATGCAGCAGAACCGGCGCAAGGCGGCGCGTTGAACTGAGTTTCAACGCGTCGACAGTCTTCCACCAACACAGGAAATCGATCATGCAGTTTCTGAACACATCTACATTCCGTCGCCTTGCCCTTGTCACTATCGCCGGCTCGGTCATCGCCGTGGCCGGTTGTGCCAGCAAGGGCGTGGCGCCAGTAGCACAACTGGCCACTGCCCGCGCCTCAATCACCCAGGCCGAAAGTGCCGGCGCGCTGCAATCGGCACCAGTCGAGATCCTGGCCGCGCGCGACAAGCTCGGCCGTGCCGAAGCGGCCGTGCGCGAAGAGCGCTACGCCGATGCGCGCAGGCTGGCCGAGCAGGCCGAAGTCGACGCCGAACTGGCCGAACGCAAAACCCGGGCGGCGAAGTCGGCTGCTGCCGTGGAAGAACTTGCCCGCGGCAACGCCGCCCTTCGGCAGGAACTTGAACGCAAATCACGGCCCTGAACGCTGCCGACCGCACCCAAGCCCGCAACAGCAACGCTCGGCTGCCGCGGCAGCCGGGTCTCTGTCACCTATTCAATTCATCATCAGGAACAACACCGTTCATGAAACCTATTCGCTCGATACCCCTTCGAACCGCCCTGGCGACGGCTGGCGTGGCCGTCCTGGCCGCCTGCGCTTCGACTCCGCTGACCAACCCCAAACTCGACCAAGCGCGGGCCGCCTATGAGCGCGCCGCGGCCGATGCCCAGGTGGCGCGCAGCGCACCGCTCGAGCTGCAGCGCGCACAGGAGGCCCTGCAACGCGCCGACGCGGCGCTGCGCGCGGGCGACGAGACCGCCAATGTCGAACACTATGCGTACCTGGCGCGGCAGCGCACTGAATCGGCGCTACAGGCCAAGAAGCTTGCCGAGGCTGAGCAGGCAGTGACGGAGGCGCGCGCGCAGCGCGACCGCATCGTGATCGATGCGCGGGCCCGCGAAGCCGACACGCAGCGCGCCGCCGCCGAGACCGCGCGCACCGAAGCCGAATCGGCGCGCAAGATCGCCGAGCAGCGGGCCGCCGCGGCCGAGACCGCGCGCCAGCAGGCAGAGGCGGCCCGCCAGCAAGCGACCGCCGCGCAGAGTCGAGCCGCCAAGCTGGAGGCTCAACTGGCCGAGATGAAGGCACGCAAGACGGATCGTGGCATGGTGCTGACGCTTGGCGACGTGCTGTTCGACACCGGGCGCGCCGAATTGAAGCCGGGCGCCATGCGTACGATCGACCAGCTGGCCACCTTCATGAAGGAGAACCCGGAGCGCACCGTGCAGATCGAAGGCCATACCGATTCGATCGGTTCCGATGCGTTCAACCAGACGCTGTCCGAGCGCCGAGCTGAATCGGTTCGCATCGCCCTGCTCGATCGGGGCATCGACATTCGGCGCGTTGTCGCGCGCGGCTTCGGCAAGTCCAGTCCGGTCGCCAGCAACGAAACTGCCGCCGGCCGCCAGCAGAACCGGCGGGTCGAGATCGTGATTTCCAACGCCAGCTAGCGACGGCAGCCATTGCTGCAAGATGACCCGACCGCCTCCGGCGGTCGGGTCATTGGATCGATTCGCAAGGGGCCCCGGCAACGCGGCCCCTTTTTTCGCAATCGCCTCCCACCAGAGGCCGCCGGCACACCTGTCTTCGGGGAGCGAACGCAAAGGCGACTCACCGAGCTACGCTATGCGCGCCGGCTGGCGGCGAGAAGGTGGACGCCGAATGATGAATTCGCCCGCGGACGATCGAAAATTGACAGCGGTTAGACCGGCCACGCCGGCACAGTCCGAGGGCGATCTGAACCTGTCATCGCGCAGGCGACGCTGGCAAGCGGAGAACCTCGACGCGCCGACCCGCGCCCTGCTCGCCCGCGACAGTGGCGCCTTCCTGCACCAGTCGGTTTCCACGCCGTGCCTGAATGGCATTCGCAAGGCGCAGGGCATCTGGATCGAGGACCTGGCCGGCCGCCGCTACATGGATTTCCACGGCAACAATGTGCATCACGTCGGCTACGCGCATCCGCGGGTGATCGCCGCAATCAAGCAGCAGCTCGATGAACTGAGTTTCGCGCCACGCCGCTTCGCCTGCGAACCGGCGGTCGAGCTGGCCGAGGCGCTCGCAACGCGCTTCAGCCGCCTGACCGGCGCGGCCGGCAAAGTGCTGTTCACGACCGGCGGCAGCGATGCGATCGAAGTCGCGATCAAGCTGGCGCGCGCCGCGACCGGTCGCTTCAAAACGCTGAGCTTCTGGGATGCCTTCCACGGCGCCGGATTCGGCGCCTCCAGCGTCGGCGGCGAGTCGCTGTTCCGCTCAGGCCGCGTCGGACCGCTGCTGCCCGGCACCGAACACGTCGCGCCGTTCGCCTGCTATCGCTGCCCTTACGGTCATCCGGTCGACGCCGACGGCCGACCGTTTCTCGAGCGCTGCCGACTGGCCTGTGCGGCGATGGTCGGCTACGTGCTCGAGCGCGAAGGCGATGTTGCGGCGGTCATCGCCGAGCCCGCGCGCGCGGTGCCCTACGTGCCGCCGCCCGGCTACTGGCAGGCCGTGCGCGCCGCCTGCCACGCACACGGCACGCTGCTGGTGTTCGACGAGATCCCGACCGGGCTGGGCAAGACCGGGCGCTTTTTCGCGGCCGAGCACGACGGCGCCGCACCCGACATCGTGGTGCTCGGCAAGGCGCTCGGCGGCGGTGTGCTGCCGATCGCCGCCTGTATCGCGCGGATCGGCGCGCTGCCCGGCATCGATGCGCTGCACGCCGGCAAGGCGCCGGCCAGCCTCGATATCGCCGCCGAGTACGCCTACGGCCACTACACGCACGAAAAGAATCCGGTCACCGCGCGCGCGGCGCTGGCCACGCTGGAGGTGATCGATCGCGAAGGCCTGGTCGAGAACGCCGCGCGCATCGGCAGCCACGCCCTGGCCCGGCTGCAGGAGATGAGGCAGCACCATCCGCTGATCGGCGATGTGCGCGGCCGCGGGCTGCTGCTCGGGCTCGAGCTGGTCAGCGACCGCGATGGCAAGACACCGGCTGCCGACGCGGCCGAACGTGTCCTTTACCGGGCCCTGTCACGCGGCCTGTCGTTCAAGACAACGATGGGCAATGTGCTGACGCTGACGCCCCCGCTGATTGTCACGCAGGCGCAGATGGACGAGGCGCTCGACATCCTCGACCAATGCCTCGCCGACGAGGCGCAGGCGTGAGTCTGCGTGGCCGTCCGAAGGCAGTGCGCACCGACGGCGAACTTGAATGCCCGCGCCTCGATGGGGGCTTGCGCGAGCGCGGCGTCGAGCTTGTCGTGCTGCCGGATGGCGTGGCCGAAGAGACGCTGGTGGGCGAGGTCGAGGATGCCGACCTCCTGCTGATGTGCTACACGCCGGTGACGGCGCGCGTCATCGACGCGGCCGCTCGGCTGAAGGGCATCGTCAAGTACGGCGTCGGCATCGATGCGATCGACATCGAGGCGGCCAGGGCGCGGCGGATTCCCGTGGTCAACGTGCCCGAATACGCCGAGGAAACGGTGGCCGAAGGGGCCTTCACGCTGCTGCTGGCGCTGGCCAAAAAACTGGCGCCGATGCACGTCGCGATGCGCGCGCAGGGCTGGCTGTGGCCGAGTTCGCCCTGGCTGGCCAGCGATGTCGCCGGCCGGACGCTGGGCCTGGTCGGCGTCGGCCGCATCGGCTGCAGCATGGCGCGCATGGCCGCCGGCTTTCGCGCCCGGGTCCTCGGTTACGACCCGCACGTATCGGCCGCGCAGATGCGCGTCGCCGGTGTCGAAAAGCGCGAAGCCCTGCATGCAATGCTCGGCGAGTGCGATTTCGTGTCCATCCATTGCGTGCTGAACGACCAGACCCGTGGCCTGATCGGGGCCTCGGAGCTGGCCTGCATGAAGCCGGAGGCGATCCTGATCAACGTCTCGCGCGGCGCCATCGTCGACGAAACGGCGCTGCTGCGTGCGCTGCAATTGCGCCAGCTCGGCGGCGCCGGGCTCGATGTATTCACCGATGAGCCCCTGACGCGTAGCGGGCACTCGCTGAGCGCGCTTTTCGATCTCGATAACGTGATCCTGACGCCGCACCTGACCTTCTACACGCGCGAGGCAATGCAGCGGCTGCAGGACGAAACCCTGCAGCGCTGCGACGAGATCCTGGCCGGCGCCCCGGTGCTGGTCAAGTCGCGCGACCCAAGACTGACGGCACAGCGCCACGGCGTGCGCTTCAGCTGAACGAGCGAGTGGCAGGCGACCTCATCGCCGTTCAGTTGGCCGGCTTGGCGATCGCCTTTTCGAGAGTCTTGCGGATTTCGATCGGATCGTCGGCGCGCAGCACGCGCGCAGCGAGCTTGGCCGCGGTTTTTGACGACAGCGTGTACAGGCGTTCCTTGACCGACAGCACCTGCGAAGGGTGCATCGAGAACTGGCGCAAGCCCATGCCGAGCAGCAGTTCGGTCAGGTCAAGTTCGCCGGCCATCTCGCCGCACACCGCCACCGGCATGCGCGCCCGCGCGCCGACGCGGATCGTGCGCGCGATCAGGTGCAGCACCGCCGGGTGCAGTTGGTCATACAAATGCGCCACGCTGGCATCGGAACGGTCGATCGCCAGCGTGTACTGGACCAGATCATTGGTGCCGAGCGAGAGAAACTTCAACCGCTTGACAAAGGCCGGCAGCGACAGCGCCGCCGCCGGCACCTCGATCATGCCGCCGACCGGCGCGCGTGCATCGAATTTCTGCTTGCGCTCCTTCAGTTGCTCGCGCGCACGGGCAACGAAGGCCAGCGCCTGCTCGACTTCGTGCACGTGCGCCAGCATCGGCACCAGGATGCGCACCGTGCCGATGCTGGAGGCGCGCAGGATCGCCCGCAGCTGGGTGAGGAACAGTTCCGGATAGGCGAGGCAGTAGCGGATCGCGCGCAGGCCCAGTGCCGGGTTCGACTCCATCGCCGGTCGGCTGGAAAAGATGTCCAGGCCGCGACGCGCCTTGTCGGTGAGCACCTTGTCGGCGCCGATATCCAGGGTGCGGATCACCACCGGTTTGCCTTTCATTGCACGGGCCACCTTGGCATAGGCCTCGTACTGCTCGTCCTCGTCGGGAAGTTGATCGCGGTTCATGAACAGGAACTCGGTGCGGAACAGGCCGATGCCGTCGGCGCCGGCATCTAGCGCGTCGCGCGCGTCCTCGGGCAGCTCGATATTGGCCATCAGGTCGATGGCGATGCCATCGCGCGTGCGGGCCAGCTTGCCTTTCAGCTTGCGCAGCGCAATTCGGCTCTCGACCTGCGCCCGCAGTCGCTGCCGATAACGAGACAGTTCGTCCGCCTCGGGCGCGATGCGCACCCGTCCGGCCTCGGCATCGAGGACCACCAGATCACCCTCGGCCACCGCTTCACGCGCCTTGGCGACGCCAAGCACCGCCGGCAGCCCGAGGCTGCGCGCCATGATCGCCGTATGCGACGTACGGCCGCCCAGTTCGGTGACAAACCCGGCCACGTCGACCTCGGCCCGGCCCTTCAGGTGCAGCATGTCGGTCGGCGCCAGGTCGCGCGCGATCAGCACCAGTCGCTCGCCGTCGGCCGGCTTCGGCGGCAGCACGACGGTGCTGTTGCGGCCGCTGACCAGCGTTTTCATCACCCGCTCGACGACCTGGCGCACGTCCTGCGAACGACTGCTGAAATACTCGTCGTCGATCGCCTCGAACTGCTTGCACACCGCCTCGAGCTGGATCGTCAGCGCCCATTCGGCGTTGATCAGCCGGTTGCGCACCAGGTCGCGCGGCTCATCGCACAGCAGCGGATCGTCGAGAATCATCCGGTGCAGGTCGAGAAAGGCGCGGACTTCTCCGGGCGCATCGGGCGCCACGTGCGTGCCGAGCTCGTCAATTTCGGCGCGCACCACCGAGAAGGCGTTGTTCAGCCGCGCCACCTCATGCAGCACGTCCTTGCGCTCGACCGAGTAGTGTCGGGTTTCGAGTTCAGATGGCGCTAGCAGATGCGCGCGGCCGATCGCGATGCTCGGGCTCGACCCCGAGGCGATGCCCACGCCGACCAGTTCGCTGCTCATCCCCCCGCTGCCTTCTCGTTATCCCGACGGCGATCGCGCCGCCGCCTGTCAATCTTCGCCGAATTTGCCGGCGATCAGTTCACCGATCGCCGTCAGCGCCTCCTCGGCGTCTTCGCCCTGCGCATCGACAGTGACGATAGCGCCCTGCCCGGCCGCCAGCATCATCACACCCATGATCGACTTGGCGTTCACGCGCCGGCCGTTGCGCGCGATATGAATCTCGCTTTGGAAGCGCGACGCCGTCTGGGTCAGCTGGGCAGACGGCCGTGCGTGCAGTCCCAGCTTATTGCTGATCGTGTAGTCGCGCGAGATCATCCGCCTGCGGCCGAAGTCCCTGGTGCTGTACCGCGGTCGAAGCGACCTGCATCACCCCCTGCGTGCCGCCGGCGAGCGCCTTTTCGGCCGCTTCGGCCACAGTTCCGTCGCGATAACAAAGCGCGCGCAACAGCATCGGCAGGTTGACCCCGGCGATCACGGCCACGCGGCCCGGTTGGACCAGTTGCGTGGCGACGTTGCCCGGCGAGGCGCCGAAGGCATCGGTCAGCACCAGCACGCCACTGCCGGCATCGACATCGCGCAGCAACGAACGCGCCAGTGTCAGATTGGCCTGCGGATCCGAATCCGGCAGCAGATCAAACGATCGCAGCTGCTCGCTTGCCCGGTCGGGGGCGCAGGCGTAAACGTGCGCGGCAGCCGCCGCCAGCGCGCTGGCCAACGGCGCATGGGCAATCAGGAGGATGCCGACCATGGCAGCGGCGCCCCTCGTGTAGGCGACGCTGCGCGTCGCACGTGCACTCTGGGCGGAAACGTTGGGCGCGCCGCCTTGAGGTGGCCCGGCGCCGGCGCGCAAGACAACTGCCACCAGGGTGCCGTTGCGCGGCGCCCAACACTCCGCGGTTCTTTCCAGCTCATCGGCTCACCGCCTTTTCGAGCGCGTCGATGAACATGGCGGCCACGTTGAAACCGGTCTGCTCTTCGATCTCGACGAAGCAGGTCGGGCTGGTCACGTTGATCTCGGTGAGGTAGTCGCCGATCACGTCGATACCGACCAGCAGCAAGCCGCGGGCGGCGAGCGTGGCGCCGAGGCCCTCGGCAATCGCACGGTCGGAATCAGATAATGGCTGCGCCCGCGCAATTCCGCCGACCGCCAGATTGCCGCGCGTCTCCCCGGGCTTCGGGACCCTGGCCAGCGCATAAGGCACTGGCTTGCCGCCGATCAGCAGCACGCGCTTGTCGCCGTTACGGATCTCCGGGATGAACTTCTGCGCCATCACCGTTCGCGCGCCGTTCAGCGTCACCGTCTCGAGAATGGCATTCAAGTTCGGCTCGTGCACCTGCAGGACGAACACGCCGGCGCCGCCCATGCCGTCGAGCGGCTTGACCACCACATCGCCAAGATCCCGATGGAACTGCCGCAGCGCCTCCATCTCACGGGTGACCAACGTGGGTACCGTGAAATCGGCGAATTCGGTGATCGCGAACTTTTCATTGTGATCACGCAGCGCCTGCGGATCGTTGAAGACGCTGGCGCCGTCGCGCTGCGCCGCCGACAGCAGGTGCGTCGCATACAGGAACTCGGTATCAAAGGGCGGGTCCTTGCGCATCAGCACCGCGTCGAAACCGGCCAGCGCTCGCGGACCGGCGTCGAGTTCGACATACCACGGCGCGGTCTTCTCGCCGACCGCCAGCAGTCGGATGCAGATCGCACGGGCGGTCACCCGGCCCTCTCGCCACTGCAAGTCGGCCGGTGTGCAGGCCCAGATGTCGTGGCCACGCGCGGCAGCCACCCGCATCATCGCCACCGTCGAATCCTTGTAGGCCTTCAGCAAAGGCAGCGGATCGATCACGAACAGCAGCGACAGGCCCTGTGACATCTGCGGCCGGCCCTTAGCGGCGACTCAAGGTGGCGGCACGATGGGCGTCGCCTGCCGGGCTGCGCCAATCGCTGCGCTGCCGAACGGCCGCAATGGCGGCACCAGTCAGTGGAGATGGACTATCGGGTCGCACTCTGACCTCGGTGGGACGTTCGCCGCGCGGGACGGCGCGCCACGCGACTTGATGCGACCGATTCTATCCAATCGCCTGCACGCGCCCGCACCAGAAAAAAGAAGGGCGCCCCTTGTTGGGGCGCCCGTAAATCGCCTTGGTGCATTTGCGCCGAGAAACCGCGCAAATCGGCGAGCTAGGGAGACACGTTGTTCGATCTGCAATCTCTGTGCCAGCGCACCAGAAAGACAACGGCCGCTGCCGGGAATCCGGCAGCGGCCGTTGCACGAAGCCCGCTGGAGCGAAACTCGACCCTGAATTCGGCGCCGCGCGCTAAACGCGGTACGCGGCTTCGCCGTGGTAAGTGGTGTCGAGACCTTCGCGCTCCTCTTCCTCCGCCACGCACAGGCCGACGATCATGTCGACCAGTTTGTAGGCGATGAAGGCGACCACGCCGGTCCAGATGATCGTCATGCCGACCGCGATGATCTGCTTGGTGACCTGAGCACCGATCGAGAAGTCCGCCGCGCCGGCGCCACCAAGGGCCGGCGATGCGAACACACCGGTGAGGATCGCGCCGAGGATGCCGCCGACGCCGTGCACGCCGAAGACGTCGAGCGAATCGTCGGCGCCGAGCAGCTTCTTCAGCCCGGTCACGCCCCACACGCAGATCACGCCGGCGAGCAGGCCGATGATGATCGAGCCGCCCGGGCCGACGCTGCCGCAGGCCGGCGTGATCGCCACCAGGCCGGCCACCGCGCCGGAGGCCGCGCCGAGCATCGACGGCTTGCCCTTCACGCCCCATTCGGCGAAGGTCCACGACAGCACCGCCGCGGCGGTCGCCAGCAGCGTGTTCAGCAGCACCAGCGTCGTCGTTGCGTTGGCTTCCAGGTTGGAGCCGGCATTGAAACCGAACCAGCCCACCCACAGCAGCGAGGCGCCGACCATCGTCAGCGGCAGGCTGTGCGGCGGCATCGCCTCGCGGCCGAAGCCGATCCGCTTGCCGAGCACCCAGGCCCCGACCAGTCCCGCCACGCCGGCGTTGATGTGCACGACGGTGCCGCCGGCAAAGTCCAGCGCCCCGAGCTTGAACAGATACCCCTCGGCCCACCACACCATATGCGCGATCGGCGCGTAGGCGAAGGTGAACCAGATCACCGAGAACAGCAGCACGGCGGAGAACTTGATCCGTTCGGCGAAGGCGCCGACGATCAGCGCGCAGGTGATGCCGGCGAAGGTCGACTGGAAGGCGACGAAGATGTATTCGGGGATCTTGACGCCGGCCGTGAACGTGTCGGCCAGCGAATCGACCTTCACGCCGGAGAGCATCAGCTTGTCGAAGCCGCCGAAGAAAGCGCCGCTGCCGGAAAACGCCAGG
>JBFINI010000037.1:0-13970 GCA_041611275.1 Burkholderiaceae bacterium | reverse complement strand
TCGTAGGCAAGGCCGAAATGGCCGACGTTGTGCGGGCTGTAAACCGCCTGCTGCATCGTTCGCAGCAGCACCGTCTGCAGCAGCTGCACGTCGGGCCGCGTGCGAATCCGATTGAGCAGGTCGGCGAAGTCTTTTGGCTGCGGCGAAACACCGCCGCTCAGTTGCAGACCCAGCGACTTGAGCAGCGTGCGCAAGTTCGCCAATCGCTCGGGCGTCGGCCCTTCATGAACGCGATACAGTGCCGGCCGCTTGTGCCGCGCAAGAAGATCCGCAGCACTGACGTTGGCCGCCAGCATCATCTCCTCGATCAGCCGGTGCGCATCGTTGCGGGAGCGTGGCAGGATCTTCTCGATGCGCCCCTGCGTATCGCAGACGATGTAGGTCTCTGTCGTCTCCATCTCCAGCGCACCGCGCAGATTGCGCGCCTTGGCGAGCACTCGGTACAGGTCATAAAGATCGTTCAGCTGCGGCAGCACTGCGGACATCCTTTGTGCGGCGCGGCTGTCAGGTACCGACAGTGCTTCCCACACCTCGGTGTAAGTCAACCGCGCGTGCGAATGAATCACCGCCGGATAGAACTGGTAGGCGGAAATCGCGCCCTTGGCGGAGATCACCATGTCGGCCACCATCACCAGGCGGTCGACCTTCGGATTCAGCGAACACAGACCGTTGGACAGTTTCTCCGGCAGCATTGGAATCACGCGCCGTGGGAAATACACCGACGTCGATCGATTCTGCGCTTCGTGATCCAGTGCGTCGCCGGGTCGCACATAATGGCCGACATCCGCAATGGCGACGATCAGCCGCCACCGCGAGCGACGGGCGTTCATCGGCTCGCAGTAGACAGCGTCATCGAAATCGCGCGCGTCCTCGCCGTCGATGGTCACCAGCGGTATGTCACGCAGATCGACGCGGCCGGCCAGTTCGCCCTCAGTGACGGTGCTTGGCAACTGCTCGGCCGCGGCCAGCGCCGCCGGCGGGAATTCATGCGGCACGGCGAACTTGCGCACCGCAATCTCGATCTCCATGCCCGGGTCGTCGATCCGACCAAGCACCTCGATTACGCGTCCGACCGGCTGCACGTGGCGCTGCGGCTGCTGCACGATCTCGACGACAACGACCTGCCCTGGTTCAGCAGCCGCCGCTGCGCCGGGCGGGACCAGGATGTCGTGCGTGATGCGCTGGTCCTCGGGCACCACGATCATCACGCCGCGTTCATTGAGCAGCCTCCCGACCAGACGGTCGGTGCGGTGCTCAATCACCTCGACGATTTCGCCCAGCGGCCGGCCGCGACGATCCTGCCCGGCCGCGCGCGCGAGCACGCGATCGCCGTGCAGCACCTTGCTCATTTCGTGCTCGGGCAGCATCAGATCGGCTCCGGCGTCGTCGCGGATCAGAAAGCCGAACCCATCACGGTGACCCTGCACCTTGCCCGAGAACAGATTTGCCCGCGAGGCCACCAGCAGCAGGCCCGCCCGATTGCGGACGATGCGCCCGGCGTGCTCGAGTTCAGCCACTGCGGCCTCGAACTCGGCGCGACGGTCACCGACTTCGAGACGGTCGGCGAGATCGCTCGGCGTCAATGGACCGCGCGCATGGCTGAGCGCCGCGAGGATAGTGTCTGGATCAGAACTGTCTTTTCTCAAGTCTTCGTTCCAGCGAGCTGCGACCGCATCGGCGTCATGCACGCGATGAATTTGACATGCGCGAGCTCGCAATTAAAATGCGCGCCTCGCTATCGCCCAGGTGGCGGAATTGGTAGACGCACTAGTTTCAGGTACTAGCGCCGCAAGGTGTGGAGGTTCGAGTCCTCTCCTGGGCACCAGAGTTTAGAACGGCCTGCGAAAGCGGGCCGTTCTCCTTTTGCGCACACGATCCATCGCCAGCACGCTATTCATCGGCCGTCCTTTGCGTCTCTCGGTGCCGACCGCGCGGGTTCGCCGCCGCGCAATCGCGCGGCCAGCTGGTTCGGGCGCAAGGTGTCGTATTCCTCGAACGGCTGGTGGATCCACGGACTGTCCGCCAGAAACTGCACGAAGTAATCTGGGCGAATGGTCGACACCGCTTTGTACCAGAGCACCGCTGTGCGCACTTCCTGCAATGCCGGATAGCGACGACGCAGATGCTCGATTACCCGCGCCAAGGTCACGCCGGAGTCGACCAGATCGTCAACCAGAAGCAGATTGCCGTGCAGCGCGGCGCCGGTGGTGGTGATGAACTCGGCGATGTCCAGACCGCCCTGCTGCGTACCCGCCGCCTGGCGGTAGGAACTGGCCGCCAGAATGGCCAGCGGCACGTCATACAAGCGCGAGAAAACGTCGCCGATGCGCAGGCCGCCGCGCGCCAAGCATAACAGCGAATCAAACCGATAGCCGCTGTCGTGGACCTGCAGCGCCAGTTGCTCGACCTTCCGGTGGTAGTGCTCCCAGTCGACGTAAAGATGCTTCATCGCAGCGGGCGCCGCCACCTCAGGCGGTGAAAGGGTGGCGCATCAGGATCGTCTGCTCACGGTCCGGTCCGGTCGAAACGATGTCGATCGGCACGCTCGTGACTTCGCTCAAACGGGCTAGATAACGTTGCGCGGCGGCCGGCAATGCATCCCAGTCGCGCACGCCGAAAGTTGAACGTTTCCAGCCGGGAAAATCCTCGTAGATCGGTTCGCACGAAGCCACCGCATCGGCGCCGAAGGGCAGGATCTCGGTGACCGTGCTGCCATGCCGATAGCCGGTGCACAGGCGCACGGTGTCGAGTTCATCGAGTACGTCGAGCTTGGTGATGCACAGACCGGTGACGCCGTTGATCTGCACCGAGCGACGCAACGCCGCGGCATCGAACCAGCCGCAGCGCCGCGGTCGACCGGTGACCGAGCCGAATTCATTGCCGCGCTGGCGCAACTGCTCGCCCGCCGCGTCAGTCAGTTCAGTCGGAAACGGTCCCGAGCCAACTCGCGTCGCGTACGCCTTGGTGATGCCAAGTACATAGTGCAGCTGCTGCGGTGCCACGCCGGCGCCGGCTGCCGCCGCGCCGGCCACCGTGTTGCTTGAGGTGACGAACGGATACGTTCCGTGATCGACATCGAGCAGCGCTCCCTGTGCCCCTTCGAACAGTAGGCGCGCGCCCTTGGCCATCGCCTGGTGCAATTCGTAGGACACATCGGCGATCATCGGTTTGATGCGCGGTGCCAGCCGCAGCATCGAATCGATGATCGACTGCGGCTCGATGCGCTCGCTACCGAGATACTGGGTCAGCACGAAGTTGTGCAGGTCAAGCGCCTCATGCACCCGCTCTGAGAACCGCGCTTCGTCGAATAGGTCCTGCGCCCGCAAGGCGCGGCGGGCGACCTTGTCCTCGTAAGCCGGACCGATGCCGCGTCCGGTGGTGCCGATCTTGCCCGCACCCTTGCGCTCCTCACGCGCCCGGTCGAGCGCGACGTGATACTCGAGGATCAGCGGGCAGTTACCGCTGATACGCAGGCGTGGCGGCACATCGACGCCAGCAGCCTGCAGCTCGTCGATTTCGCCAAGCAGGGCCGTCGGCGAAAGCACCACGCCATTGCCGATATAGCAGGCCACCTGCGGCCGCAGAATGCCGGACGGAATCAAGCGCAGTATGGTCTTGCGGCCTTCGATGACCAGCGTGTGTCCGGCGTTGTGCCCGCCCTGGAAGCGGACCACGCCCTGCGCGTCCTCGGTCAGCCAGTCGACGATCTTGCCTTTGCCTTCGTCGCCCCACTGGGTACCGACCACAACCACATTTCGTGCCATCACATGCCTTGTTCTGAATGAATGATTGTTCCGACCGTATCGGCAATCGCCCTTGTCCGGCCTAACTGGTGGCCCGGGCGACTACCTGCCAGACACCATCGACACGTCGAATCTCGCGATCGCAGCGCAGTCCATCGACGGGCTCGGCGCTGTCGAGCAGCCGTACGACAATTGCGCCGCCGGCACGCAGTCCCTCGATGAATGCGCCCAGTTTCTCGTCCTCTTCCGCCGGCGCAGCAATGACCTTGGTCGCGCCGCCTTCGTGCAGCCTCGCCAGTTCGCGCAGATCGATCGAGAAGCCGGTCGCCGGGCGCGCTCGTCCAAAGGCGCGCCCAACGTCGTCGTAACGGCCACCGCGGGCCAGCGCCACCGGCCAGCCGGCGGCGTAGGCGGCGAAGGTCGCACCCGTGTGATAACGGAAGCCATGAAGGTCCGCCAGGTCGATATTCGCAGCGATATCCAGGCGCCGCAGCACCTCGACCAGACGCTGCAAATCATTCAGCGCCCGTTCGATCGGCGCCAGTGCCGGCAGCCGGTCGCGCGCCTGCTCGAGTACCGCTTCGCCGCCGTGCAGGCGAATCAGCGCCCGAAGCGCGTCGCGAGCGGGCGCGGCAAGTGCGGACGTCATTGGTTCGAGCGCCGCCGGGTCTTTTCTGCTCAGTGCGCTGACGATGTCGTCGGCCAGCGCCTGCGCCGACGGATCGAGTTCGAGCAGCGCGCGCAGGATCCGCGTGTGGCCGAGATCGAAGCGCGCCGCGTCGATCTGCGCCAACATCAGTGAACGAGCCGCCAGTTCCAACACTTCCGCATCGGCGGCGACCGAAGCATGACCGAACAGCTCGGCACCGACGACAAACGGCTCGCGCGTGGCCAGCGGATGCAGCGGCCGCGCATGCAGAACACTGGCCGCGTAGCACAGCCGGGCGACGCCGGCACGGTTCAGGATGTGTGCGTCGATGCGCGCCACCTGCGGCGTGATGTCGGCGCGCAGGCCGAGCATGCGTCCCGACAGCTGATCGACGAGCTTGAGCGTGCGCAGGTCGAGGTCGGCGCCAACTCCAGTCAGCAGCGAATCAGTGTATTCGAGCAACGGCGGCATGACCAGTTCGTAGCCGAAGCCACGGTACAGGTCGAGCGCAGCGCGGCGCAACTGCTCGAGGAACTGCGCCTCGTTGGGCAGTACGTCGGAAATCCCCTCGGGAAGCAGCCAGCGCGCCATCACGTTGCAATCGGGCAGAGATCAGCTTGCAGCCGCGCACCGCCGCTGTGCCGACCGCGCGCAATCGCTATTTTGCTCGTGATCTCAGGCCAATGCCGCGGCGAGCGCCAGTCCGCACACAACCGAGATCAAACCAAAGAATCGGATCTGGCCGTCCGTCAGTTCGGTGACGCGACGGAACATTTCACGCCAGGACGCCGGCGAGGTCAGCGGCAAGAGACCCTCGAGCACCAGCATTATGGCGAACGCCAGACCGAGGGTGGTCCACATCAGCGCTTCGGCGCGCTGACCGGTACTGGAGTCTTCAGGTACTTCATGAAGTCAGACGACGGATCAATCACCAGCAAGTCACTGCGCGTGCGGAAGCTCGCGCGATATGCTTCAAGACTTCGGTAGAAAGTAAAGAACTCAGGATTCTGGCCAAAGGCTTGGGCATAGACTGCCGACGCCTTGGCATCGCCCTCGCCCTTGATCTTCTCCGCATCACGATAGGCTTCGGAGAGCAGCACTTCGCGCTGACGGTCGGCATCGGCGCGGATCTTTTCGCCTTCGGCCGAGCCGATCGAACGCTGCTCGGTGGCCACGCGCTTGCGTTCGGATTGCATGCGGCGGAACACGTCCTCATTGATCTCCGGCACGAACTCAACGCGCTTGAGCCTGACGTCGACGATTTCCACGCCGATGTCCTTCACCCGCTCCTGCACGCTTTCCTTGATCTCTTCCATGGCCCGGTCGCGTTCACGCGAAGAGATCTCGTTGACCGTGCGCCGGTTAACGGCGCGGTTCATGGCGTCGCGCACCAGCGAGTTGATGCGGTCCTCGGCGGCGCGTTCGAGACCTTGGAAGCTCACGTAATAGCGGCGCGGGTCGGCGATGCGCCACTTGACGAACGAGTCGACCAGCAGGTTTTTCTTCTCGGAGGTCTGCACGCGGTCGGCCTGCGGCGTGTCGATGCTCAGGATGCGCCGGTCGAGATAGACCACATTCTGGATCAGCGGGATCTTGAACTTCAGTCCGGGGTCGGAGTGGATTTCTGTGATCTGCCCAAGCTGAAACAGGATCGCGTACTGGCGCTGGTCAACGACGAACGTGCTGGCCCGGAAAATCACTGCAGCCACGATCAACCCGACGACGGTGGCAATGACCTTGTTCATGCGCCGCTCCTATCGCACTTCGCGGCTGCGCAAGCCGCTGCTGGAGCGCGATTCAGCCGGTGCAGGCTCCGTCAGCGTCGCCGCCGGGCCACGCGTCGCACCGGCCTCGCTCGTCGACTGCTGCAGCAGCTTGTCGAAGGGCAGATACAGCAGCTGATTGCTGTTGCGACTGTCGATCATCACTTTGGTGGTATTGCTGAAGATCTGCTGCATCGTCTCGAGATAGAGCCGGTCGCGCGTCACCTGCGGGGCCTTCGTGTATTCGACCAGCACCTGGCGGAAACGCGCAGCGTCGCCCTCGGCGGTCTGAACGACGCGGGTCCGATATCCCTCGGCCTCCTGCAGCAGCCGTGCCGCCGTGCCGCCGGCCTTCGGCACCACGTCGTTGGCATAGGCCTGGCCCTCGTTGATCAGCCGTTCACGATCCTGGGTGGCTTTCACGGCATCGTCGAACGCCGCCTGCACCTGCTCCGGCGGCTGCGCGTTCTGGATGGCCACCTGCAGGATCAGGATGCCGGTGCCATAGCGGTCGAGGTTTTCCTGCATCCGCTCGCGCACGGCGGCCGCGATCTCCTGCCGCGACTCATACAGCACCTTGTCCATCAGTTGGCGGCCAACCACCTCGCGCATCGCCGACTCGGCCACCTGGGCGACCGACTCCGTCGGCCGGCGGCTGTTGAAGACAAAGTCGCGCGCGCCTTCGCCTTCCTTGATGCGGTACTGAACGATGAACTGCACGTCGACGATGTTCTCGTCGTCGGTCAGCATCAGCGATTCCTTCAGCCGATCAGCGCGGCCGCGCGCGCCGATCTCCAGTGTTCGCACCGACAGCACATCGACGATCTCGTGCGCCTGCACCGGCCACGGCGCCCGCCAGCGGAAACCCGGCAGCGTCGTCTCGCTGAAGCGGCCGAAGGTCGTTACCACGCCGACCTGGCCCTCCTGCACGATGTACGCTCCGCTGCCAGCCCAGATAACGGCGGCAACGGCCAGCACTGTCGCCACGCCAACCCCGGCGCCTCGCGCGTCGGGCTTGAAGCCACCGCCGCCGCCTGATCGACCGCCACCCGAGCTGCCGCCGCGCCTGCCGAACAGTCCATTCAGGCGCCGATTCAGATCTCGCCAGAGTTCGTCGAGATCGGGAGGACCGCCGCCCGGCCGCTTGTCGCGCGGACCTTCATCGCGATCGCCATCGTCTCCGCCCGAACCGGAGCCACGGCCCCACTGCGGATCATTCAGCGCTAGGGAAATGTCGGAATTTTTTGAGGCCATAACAGGTGCGAGACGCTACTTTTGCACGCCGCGTACCGGCGACGCTGAGGGCGCTGCAATCCCCGAGGCCGGTCGCGGGGCTACCGGCGCAGCTCGTGACAGGCGCACGCGTTCGGCGACCGCGGTGCGCAGCGCATCGATCCCTTCGCCCGTTGCTGCGCTTAGAAAAACGGCGCGCATCGTACCATAGGGATCCCGCTCGATCGAACTGGCACGGTCGAGGCGATCGATCTTGTTGAACACCAGCAGCCGCGGCACGTCGGCCGCACCGATCTCAGCCAGCACGCGATCGACTTCGGCGATCTGCGCATCGCGCGCTGGTGACGACGCGTCGATTACGTGCAGCAGCAGGTCCGCCTCGATCGATTCCTCGAGCGTCGATTTGAAGGCGTCTACCAACTGGTGCGGTAGCCCGCGAATGAAACCCACCGTGTCGGAGACCACGACTTCGACGTCGGCGCCGACAAAGCAGCGCCGCGAGGTCGTATCCAGCGTAGCGAACAGCTGATCGGCCGCGAAACTGTCAGCGCGAGCCAGCGCGTTAAACAGCGTCGACTTGCCGGCATTCGTATAGCCGACCAACGACACCGAAAACACCTCACGCCGCGCGCGGGCGCGCCGCTGCGTACGGCGTTGCTTGCTCAGCGCCTTCAAGCGCTCACGCAGCCGCTTGACCCGCACACCGATCAGCCGCCGATCCAATTCGATCTGTTTCTCGCCCGGGCCACCGGTCTTGCTCAGTCCGCCGCGCTGCCGTTCCAGGTGAGTCCAACCGCGCACGAGGCGGGTGGCCAGATGTTCGAGTTGCGCCACTTCAACCTGCAGCTTGCCTTCGCTGCTCTTGGCACGCTGGGCGAAAATCTCCAGGATCAGTGCTTCGCGATCGAACACGGCAACCTTCAGCGCCCGCTCGAGATTGCGCTGCTGCGCCGGACTCAACGCAACGTCGAAGATAGCCATTCCAGCATCCACCGCCGCAACCTCGCCAGCCAGTTCCTCGACCTTGCCGCTGCCGAGAAACAAGGCGGAATCCGGCCGCTCGCGCCGAGTGCTCACCTGTCCGGCAATGTCAAAACCAGCGGAGACCGCGAGTTGCCGCGTTTCGTCCATCGCGTCGGCAGCTTCGTGCGACGATTGTCCACGACGGCCGACGACGACACTCACGAGAAAGGCGCGCACAGTCCGCCGCGCGCGCTTGATGTCGATCTGGAACGTGGTCAGGTTTCCGACTCCGTCGGCAGATTGACCGGACGCGCCGGAACAACGGTCGAGATCGCATGCTTGTAGACCATTTGCGTCACGGTGTTGCGCAGCAGGACCACGTACTGGTCGAACGACTCAATCTGGCCCTGCAGCTTGATGCCGTTCACGAGGTAAATCGACACCGGCACATGTTCCTTGCGCAGTGCGTTCAGAAACGGGTCTTGTAGTAGTTGCCCTTTGTTGCTCATGTCGGCTCCGTCTTCTTGGATTCGCCCGTGTCAGGGCACGGTTAATCTCCGAACGTTTGGTTAGATGGCCTCGGTACCGGAAAATTCAATGTAGCGGAAAAGAAAACCCGCCGCTATCGCGCCTCGCGAGCGGCCGTGTAGGGATTTGTGCTGGTCCGAAACTCGATGCGCAACGGAGTTCCCTGCAGGGAAAATTCGCGCCTGAACCAGCCTTCCAGGTAGCGTCGGTAGGCCGCCTGCACATGGGCGAGCGAGTTGCCGTGCACCACGATGACCGGCGGATTGTGCCCGCCTTGGTGCGCATAGCGCATCTTGGGCCGCGAATGACCAGCCCGTGGCGGCTGCTGCCGCTCGACGGCCGCGCGCAGCGCGCGGGTCAGCTTCGGCGTGGGCAGTTTGGCGAACGCAGCATGGTATGCGCTATCGACCGAACGCATCAGTGCACCAAGCCCCCGCTGACGTTTGGCCGAGATGAAATGCAGCTGGGCCCAATCCAGAAAATGCAGCTTGCGCTCCAGTTCGCGCTTGAGTAGCGAGCGCTGATACTCGTCGACCCCGTCCCACTTGTTGACTGCGATGACCAGCGCCCGCCCTTTTTCGAGGATGAAGCCGGCGACGTGCGCGTCCTGCTCGGCAATCTCGGCGGCGCCGTCGAGCAGCAACACCGCCACGTTGCACTGCTCGATTGCCTGCAATGTCTTGACGACCGAGAACTTCTCGATCGTTTCGAACACCTTGCCCTTGCGTCGCAGCCCGGCGGTATCGACCAGCGTGTAATCCCTGTCGCGATAGCGGAACTCGACTTCGATCGCATCACGCGTCGTGCCCGGCAGATCGAAGGTGATCATCCGTTCTTCGCCCAGCAACGCATTGACCAGGGTCGACTTGCCGACGTTCGGCCGGCCGACGATAGCCACGCGAACCCGGCCGTCGGTCGGCGCCTCCACCGGGGTCTGCTCCGCTGCTGGCGCCGCTTCGAGCACCAGATCCATCAGCGCGGCCACACCCTCGCCGTGGGCGGCAGAGATCGGCAATGGTTCGCCAAGGCCGAGATCGTGGAATTCGGCGATCGCCTCCGGCGGCAGGCCCTCGGCCTTGTTGACCACCAGTACCGGCCGCCGCCCCGACCGGCGCAAGCGCTCGGCGATGCGCTGATCCTGCGCCGTAAGCCCGTCGCGGGCATCGGTCAGGAAAATGATCGCGTCGCTCTCGGCGATGGCGGCTTCGGCCTGCAGCGCCATCTCGCGGGTGATGCCCTCGGCAGCCACGGGCTCGAAGCCGCCGGTGTCAATGACGATATACGGTACCGGGCCGACCCGCCCTTCGCCGTAATGGCGATCGCGCGTCAGACCCGGGAAATCAGCCACCAAGGCAGCGCGGCTGCGCGTCAGCCGGTTGAAAAGCGTCGACTTGCCGACATTCGGACGGCCGACCAGCGCCACGACTGGCGTCATCTAATGCGGACCGCTAGCGCTGTGCGGTGAGCAGCGCCAGCGAGCCGTCGCTGGTCAGCACGACCGCGCCGTCGCCGAGCGCCAGCGGCCGCGCCAGGATCGCGCTTGAATCCACCTGCAGGCGGCCGACGAATCCACCTTCCGACGGCGACAGGAAGTGCACGTAGCCGGCCAGATCACCGACCACTATGGCCGAAGCCAGCGCCAGCGGCGTGGTCAGCTGGCGATACGCCAGTTGTTCGTTACGCCAAAGACTGCCGCCGGTTTCAATCGCCAAACCATGCACATGCGACGCAGTATCAACCACGTAAATGCCGCGTGCCCCACGCGCCATGCCCGTGCCGGCGGCCAGTTCGCGCGACCAGCGCAGCGAACCGCTGGTTGCGTCGGCGCACATCGCCCGCCCCTGAAACGATGCGGCGCAGGCCTGGCCGTCCGCAACGACGATCGGGCCGAGCACGTCAGCCAGGCGCTCGACTTCGGTGGTGCCTTTCGGCTCCGAGACGGTCGCTTCCCAGCGCGCTGCGCCGTTGGAAAGCGCCAGCGCCACCAGTCGCCCCCCAGGGAAGCCGACCAGCACGTTGTCTCCGGCAAAAGCCATTTCGGTGGAAGCGCGCAGCGTCAGCGCCGGCAACTGGCGGCTATAGACCCAGCGTCGCTTGCCGCTGTCGGCGTCGAAGGCGCTGAGCCGGTGGTCGGTCGAGCGCACAATGACGAGCCCGCGGCCAACCAGCGGCGGCGCGACCACATCGCTGGTCACTGGCGCGCGCCAGCGCAGCTTGCCTTCGGCATCGAGAGCGATGACCTCGCCTCGCGGCGTGGCCACCGCGACTGTGAAGCCGTCGCTCCCGACGCCGGCCGAAAGCCGCGTATCGACGTCGGTACGCCAAACGACGCTGCCATTTGAAGGATCGACACGTTGCACATTGCCGTTGGCGGCGGCGACGAAGATCTTGTTGTCGACGACGGCCGGCTGCAGGTAGGTGCCACGCGCGCTTCCGACCGAGACCCGCCAGGTGGAGGTCACCTGCAGGCTCGGGCGAAACTCGGTCAGCGGTGTCGGCGGATTCTTCTTCTCGCTGAACAAACCACAGCCAGCCAGCAGCAACGCCACGCTGCCAGCGAGCAGCAACGGTCGAAACCGGTGCCGCATTTGAGCTCTGCGCACCTCCATGTCAGGACGTCTCGGCCGCCGGCAATGCGTCGAGCTTCAGCTGGATGATCGCGCGCAGCGGATGCTGGGCATCGGCCTTGTCGAGCGCTTCCTTGAAGGCAGCGCGCGCCTCGTCAGCCTTGTTCATCGCTAGCAGCACGTCGCCGCGCCGATCGGCAAACGCCGCGGCAAGTGAGGGTGGCACGTCACCGGCGAGCAGTTTCAACGCCTCATCGTAGGATTTTTCATCGAGCAGTACGCCGGCAAGCCGCAGACGGGCGATATTCGCCAGTTCCTCATGTCCTGACTTTTCCATGACCCAGCGCAGCTGCGCCCGCGCCGCGCCGAGGTCGCCGGTCTCGTGGTTCACTTTGGCCACCTGCAACGCCGCCATCGGCGCGTATACGGTGCGGCCATATCGTTCGATCAGCGTCCCGGCCAGCTCCTTCTTGCGGCCGACATCGGCGCCATCGAGCGCAACGAGAAATTCCTCGTACAGCGCGCCGGCGTTGCCAGCTTCGTGTCGCTCGTACCAGCGCCAGCCGTTAAACGCGGCGATCGCCAGCAGCACGACGGTGACCACCGTCAGCACCAGATTGCCCCAGCGGTCCCACCAGGCCTTGATTGCCGCTAGCTGTTCCTGTTCTTCAAGGTCGTATGCCATCAGTTCGTCCCTGAGATCCTCTCTTCTCTTTCAGCAGCCATCGCCGTGGCAACCGCCTGTCCCAAGTCCGCCAATGCCACCTGCCGCTGCTTCGCGAACGGTCCATCCACTTCAGTCACGCGCAGCGCCTTGACCGTCGGTTTGCCTTCGGCCGCCTCGGCCTCGCCAACGATCACCGCAAATTCGGCCCCGCTGGCATCCGCCCGCTTCATCTGCGCCTTCAGACTGGCTTCACCGCCATGCTGGATTACATCGAGGCCCGCGTCGCGCAGCACTTCGGCGGCCCGCATGGCCACCGTCATGGTGGCGCCCCCTTGGTGCAGCACGTACACGTCGCAGGCCGGGCGCGCCAACTCGGCCTGCGCCTCGCCTAGCAGCTCGATCACCCGCTCCACGCCGATGGCAAAGCCGCAGGCCGGCGCCGGCCTGCCGCCGAGCATCTCGATCAGCGGATCGTAACGGCCGCCGCCGCAGATCGTACCTTGCGCGCCCAACCGGTCCGTGACCCACTCGTAAACGGTGAGGTTGTAGTAGTCGAGACCACGCACCAGGCGCGGATTGATCGTGAACTCGACGCCGCCGGCGCCGAGCAGCTCCTGCAGCCGCGCGAAGTGCGCGCTCGATTCGTCGCCAAGGTAATCGATCATCCGTGGCGCCTGTTCGACCAACCCCTGCAGTGCCGGATTCTTGGTGTCGAGGATGCGCAGCGGGTTGCTGTGTAGCCGGCGCTTGGCATCGGCATCAAGCTCGCTCGCATGCGTCTCGAAATACTTCACCAGAGACGCCCGGTGCTGCGCCCGCTCCTGTGCACTGCCGAGCGAGTTCAACTGAAGCCGCACCGGGCCGATTTCCAGCACGTCCCATAGCCGCTTGAGCATCAGGATCTGTTCGGCGTCGACGTCGGGTCCGGCAAAACCGAGCGCCTCGGCACCGACCTGGTGGAACTGCCGGTAGCGGCCGCGCTGCGGCCGCTCATGGCGAAACATCGGGCCCATGTACCAGAGCCTTCGCGGCGCGTCGTACAGCAGGTTGTGCTCGATGCAGGCGCGCACCACTGAGGCGGTGGCCTCCGGGCGCAGAGTCAACTGCTCGCCATTGAGCTGGTCGACAAAGGAGTACATCTCCTTCTCGACGATATCGGTCACCTCGCCGATGCTGCGGGAAAACAGCGCCGTCTGTTCGACGATCGGCGTGCGGATCTGCTGGTAGCCGTAGGCACGCAGTACGTCGATCGTGCGCGCCTCGAAGGCCTCCCATAGCGGCGCCTCGGCCGGCAACAGGTCGTTCATGCCGCGGATAGCGGCGAGCTTTTCTTTTTTCATGCCGCTCAGTGCGCGCGCGCGAACTTGCGCTGCACGTAGTCTTCGACAATCGCCTCGAACTCCTCGGCGATACGCTCGCCCTTCAGGGTCACGGTGCGACGGCCATCGACGAATACCGGCGCCACCGGCGCTTCGCCCGAGCCGGGCAGCGAAATGCCGACATTGGCGTGTTTGCTTTCCCCGGGACCGTTGACCACACAACCCATCACGGCGACGTTCATCGATTCGACACCAGGATACTGTGCACGCCACGCGGGCATCTGGCCGCGAAGGTATTGTTGGATCTTCTGCGCCAGTTCCTGGAAGAAGGTGCTGGTGGTGCGGCCGCAGCCAGGACAGGCGATGACCTGCGGCGAGAACGCCCGCAGGCCGAGGGCCTGCAGGATCTCCTGCGCCACCTGCACTTCCTTGGTGCGCGGCTCGCCCGGCGCCGGCGTCAGCGAGACGCGAATCGTGTCGCCGATGCCTTGCTGCAGCAGAACCGCCAACGCCGCCGTCGAGGCGACAATGCCCTTGC
>JBFINI010000036.1:0-13996 GCA_041611275.1 Burkholderiaceae bacterium | reverse complement strand
TTCGAGCCGGCCGCAGTGTCGTCGTGCAGTGGCGGCCACACTCGCCTTTCGGCCTGCGGACCGGTGCGGAGCAGCCGGCCGCTGTAGGCGTTATTTCAGCGGCGATGGCTGTGGCAAGGGAGAGCCTTGCGGCGGCGGCGCAGGGGTTGAAGGGGGCGGTTGCGTCGGTACGGTGATGCCGGGCGCCAGCGGGATGTCCTACACCACCGTCACCTTGTTGACCCAGTGCCGCGTCTCGCCAAAACAGGTGGTCGGCAGGCCGACTTTTTCGTCATAGTGCAGCGCCACGCGCTTGCCCATGGCCGCATTGATCTGGCGGGCGATCTCCTCATCCCAGACCGTGAAGAAGAACTTCTCCTGCGCCGATCCGGGCATGGTGATCATCGCCAGTTCGCCCTCCCAGGTCTTGCAGACCCAGCCTTTTTTCGAGAGTTTCTGCACCCAGCCGGCGCGCTCGCCGGTCGAATAGGTCCACGACAGCGCGGCCCACAGGTACAGCGCAAACAGACCGCCGAGCACCGGCAGGCCGAGAAAGAGGAACTTCCGCATCGGCGCCAGTCAGCGTCGCTTCAGGAAATGGATGAACAGATCACCCGGCGTTTCCTGAGCCAGAAGCTCATTGCCGGTCTGCTTGGCGAAGGCCTTGAAGTCGCGAATCGAACCGGGATCGGTGCAGACGATCTTCAGCACCTGGCCGCTCGCCAGTTCAGCCAGGGCCTTTTTCGCCCGCAGGATCGGCAGCGGACAGTTCAGGCCCTTGGTGTCGAGTTCGAGGTCGAAAGCGATCGCGCTAGTCATGGCGGGCAACGGCGCACCTCAAGAGGGAAACTGCAGAAAGTTTACCGGCAGGCCGCGTGCGCGCAGCCAGTCGGCAAGTGCCTGTCCGGTGCCTTGCGGCCAGGGGCGAAGCTTCGCCGGTTCGATCAGCCGGTACTCGGCAAGTTCTTCCGACAACCGCACGGCGCCGCGCGCACTGACATGGTAGGCAATGATCACCTGGTTCATCCGCGCGAAGTCATAGACGCCTATCAGCTGTGCCGAGTCGACATCGAGATCAGTTTCCTCCTTGACCTCGCGCAGCACGGCCTGCGCCGGCGCCTCGTCTCGCTCCAGGAAACCGGTGACCAGCGCAAACATCTTCGGCGGCCAGGCTGCGTTGCGCGCCAGCAGCACCCGGCCATCCAGTTCGATGACCGCCGCAACCACCGGCGTCGGATTGTTCCAGTGCACCCAGCCGCAGGCGTTGCAGGCACTGCGTTCGCGCTCGCCGAAGAGACCTGACGACAGCGCTGCGGCGCAAAGCGGGCAGAAACGCCACGCCTCGCTCATCGGCGCTTATTGCAGGGGGGTCGGCGGCGGGCCGCTTGCCGGCAGCGGTACCGGAATCACTTCGACCGTCGGCTCGGTCACCGTAGGCAAGGGCGCGGGCACCGGAGCGCTCGGCACCGGCTTCTCGCTCGTGGCTGATGGCTTGACGCTGTCCGCGGGCTTCGCCGCTGGCGACGCTGCGTCGACGACTGCCCCACCCACTGCGGCCACGCCCCTGCCAACAACCTTAACGGTGCCGACCGCGACGTCGGCGGCAACACTCGTCGTGGTCGCCGCCACGCCAACGACCGCACCAGTGACCGCCAGCGCGGTACAGCCGGCGGTGCACAGCGAAATCGCCGCGACTGAGACAACGCGGACGATGCTCATCCGCGTGCCTGCAATTGCGGTCGGCCGCGAGCGCCGCCGAGCCTGCGTGTGCGCTCGTCCAGGGAAGCGAACTTGTCGTTAAGAGTCACGCTGCTGGTGTTGCCCGTCACCAAGACAGCCAGTTCAACGCGAAGCGGGCCAGTGAGCTATCGGCTTGATTGATTAGCGCCTTCTTGAGCAGGCCGCCGACGCCACACGCATGCGAGGCCACGGTCCAGCGACAACACCAAGGTCGTCAATGCGCCGCGTGACTCGCTGTTTGCTTTACCGGCCGGCGCTCGGCTTCGGCATCCTCAGCGCGTCGACGTCAACGAGGACTTCGATCGATGACGTGGGCACAGAAGTCTGGCGTCCTGCCCGTCGTACCGCGCATCAGGTCGCCGCCACGGCCGCTATTCGTGATCTGGCCGACGACGGACCGCGCGGCGAGCAAGCCGACGCGACGCGTTCACAGACGGGCCTCGGCCCACCCCTTGACGCTCGCCAGCGCCGTCGGCAAAGCGCTGGCATCGGTGCCGCCGGCCATCGCCATGTCGGCACGGCCGCCGCCCTTGCCGCCGACCTGCTGCGCGACAAAGTTGACCAGGTCGCCAGCGGCGATCCTCGCGACAGCATCCTTGGTCACGCCTGCGGCCAGTTGCACCTTGCCACCGCCGTCGACGGCGGCGAGCACGATCGCCGCAGACTTCAGCTTGTCCTTGAGCTTGTCGACGGTTTCGCGCAGGCTCTTCGCGTCGGCCCCTTCGAGCCTGGCGGCGAGCACCTTGATGCCTTTGATGTCGGTCGCCTGCCCGGCGAGATCGTCGCCCTGGCTGGTGGCAAGCTTGCCTTTCAAACGGGCCAGTTCCTTCTCCAGCGCTCTTACGCTGTCGAGTAACTGGCCGATCTTCGTCGGCACCTCGGCGGCCGGCGCCTTCAGCGCGCCGGCGATCTCAGCCAGTTGCGCGTCGAGCTTCTGCACGTAGGTCACTGCGCCGGCCCCGGTCACCGCCTCGACGCGGCGCACGCCGGCGGCGATGCCGCCTTCGGCGACGATCTTGAACAGGCCGATGTCACCGGTACGCCGCACGTGCGTGCCGCCGCACAGCTCGGTCGACAGGTCGCCGCCATGTTCGCCCATGGCGATCACGCGCACCTCGTCGCCGTACTTGTCGCCGAAGAAGGCCAGCGCGCCAGCCTTGATTGCTTCGTCGTACTTCATCACCGTGGCCGCCACCGTCGCGTTGCTGCGGATCGCGTCGTTGACGATCTCCTCGACTTGACGGATTTCCGCGAGCGTCATCGGCTTGTCGTGCGCGAAGTCGAAGCGTGTGCGCTCGGCGTCGACCAATGAGCCTTTCTGCTGCACGTGCTTGCCGAGCACCTTGCGCAGCGCCGCGTGCATCAGGTGCGTGGCCGAGTGGTTGTGCATCGCGCGCATGCGCCGGGTGATGTTCACCTTCGCGGTGATCCGTTCGCCGAACTCGAACGAGCCGGTCTTGACTTCGCCATGATGACCAACCACGTCGGCCTGGATCTTCTGCGTGTCGGCCACTTCGAACAGGCCGCCGCTGCCGGCGAGTTCGCCGACATCGCCGACCTGGCCACCGGATTCCGCGTAAAACGGCGTCATGTCTAGGACGATGATCGCTTTCTGCCCGGCGCGCACCTCGTTGACCGCGGTGCCGTCGACGTACATCGCCACCACCTTGGCCTCGGCGCTGAGGTAGTCATAGCCGACGAATTTGGTCTTGCTGCCGGAGTACTCGACACCGGTGGCCATCCTGAACTTGCCGGCTGCGCGCGCCTGCTCGCGCTGGCGTTCCATGGCCTGCTCGAAGCCGGCCATGTCGACGGTCACTGCGCGTTCGCGGCAGATATCGGCGGTCAGATCGACCGGGAAACCGTAGGTGTCGTACAGCAGGAACACCGTCTCGCCATCGAGCAGCCGCGCATCACCGCTGCCGAGCCGGCCGAGCGCCGAGTCGAGAATCTTCATGCCGTGCTCGAGCGTTTCGCCGAAGCGCTCTTCCTCCTGCTTCAGCACGCCGTCGATGCGCGTGCGCATCTCGATGAGTTCCGGATAGGCGGCGCCCATCTCGGTCGCAAGGTCGCCGACGATGCGATGGAAGAACGGCTTGGTCTGGCCGAGCTTGTAGCCGTGGCGCAGCGCGCGGCGGATGATCCGGCGCAGCACGTAACCGCGGCCCTCGTTGCCGGGGATCACGCCGTCGGCGATCAGGAATCCGCAGGCGCGGATGTGATCGGCGATGACTTTGAGCGAATTGCTGGCCAGATCCTGGGTCTGCGTCTCGCGCGCCGCCGCTCTGATCAGGCTCTGAAAGAGATCGATCTCGTAGTTCGAATGCACGTGCTGCAGCACCGCCGCCAGCCGCTCGAGCCCCATGCCGGTGTCGACGCAGGGCTTCGGCAGCGGGGTGAGTCGGCCTGCCTCGTCGCGGTCGAACTGCATGAAGACGAGATTCCAGATCTCGATGTAGCGATCGCCGTCGGCGTCCGGCGATCCCGGCGGGCCACCTTCGACCCCTGGACCGTGGTCGTAGAAGATTTCCGAGCACGGGCCGCACGGCCCGGTATCGGCCATCTGCCAGAAATTGTCGGAGACGTACTTCGGCTGGCCCGGCTTGTCGCCGATGCGGATGCAGCGCTCGGCCGGCACGCCGATGTCCTTGGTCCAGATGTCGAAGGCTTCGTCATCGTCGATGTAGACGGTGGTCCACAGCTTTTCCGCCGGCAGGCGGTAGACCTCGGTCAGCAACTGCCACGCGTACTTGATCGCATCGCGCTTGAAGTAGTCGCCGAAGCTGAAGTTGCCGAGCATCTCGAAGAACGTGTGGTGGCGCGCCGTATAGCCGACGTTCTCCAGATCGTTGTGCTTGCCGCCGGCGCGCAGCGACTTCTGCGACGTCGTGGCGCGCGTATACGGGCGCTTTTCGCGGCCGGTGAACACGTCCTTGAACTGCACCATGCCGCTGTTGACGAACAGCAGCGTCGGATCGTTGGCCGGCACCAGCGACGAGGCACGCACGATCGCGTGCCCCTTGGATTCGAAGTACTTCAGGAACTGGTCGCGGATATCGGCGCTTTTCATGATTCGGCTGGACTCGGGTTGCAGCGCAATAGCGACCGTGTTCGGTCGCTGCTTGGAAAAAAACATGATATCAAGGGCACTTGCGCCAACTTTGCGGACGGCGAGCGGGTCGGCTCTGACGGGATTGGGGCGCTTGCGCCACGTCAATCGCGGGCCGGCGCCGCGCCGCATACTCGGTTCGGCCGCGACAGGTTGCGGCAGAATTGGCCGCCGCCGACATCGGCGGCAATTCTTGGTCGTTGTTGAATCATTCGATGTCTTCGCCTGCGCCCGTACCCGTTCGCCTTGTCATACGCCCTGGCTCGCTCGATGCCTGGCGTGTGGCCATCCGTACGCGCACGCTGTGGATCGCCACCGTGCCGGTGTTCGTCGGCACCAGCTTCGCCTACCTGGCTAGCGGACGCGTCGATGTGTTGTTCGCAACGCTGGCGCTGGTGGCCTCGGTGCTGCTGCAGGCGGTGGCCAATCTGCAAAACGACGTCGGCTACACCGCGCGCGGCGCCGAGACCGGCGGCCGCGTCGGCCTGCCACGGGCCACTGCCAACGGCTGGCTGACACCGCGCGAGGTGCGGCTGGCGATCGTGCTGGCCGTGGCGGCAATCGTGGTGGTCGGCTTGCCGCTCGTCGCCCGCTGGGGTCTGCCGGCGCTGGCGATGGGCGTTGCGTCGGTTGCCTGCGCACTCGGCTACATGGGCGGTCCGCGGCCGATCGCCTACACGCCGCTGGGCGAACTGATGGTGTTCGTCTTTTTCGGCCTGATCGCGGTGGCCGGCAGCGGCTACGTGCAACTGGGCGGGGTGACCCCGGAGTTGCTGATCGCGGCAGCAGCGATCGGCTCACTGGCCGCCGCCGTGCTGGTGGTCAATAACCACCGCGATATCGCCCATGACGGCGCCACCGGACGGCGCACGTTCGCCGTGCTGTTCGGTGCCCGTGCATCGAGCCGGCTTTACGCGGTGCTGGTGCTAGCGCCCTTCGCCGGCGTGCCCCTGCTCGTCTGGCAGACCGGCACGATGTTGTTGTGGCTGCCGATGCTGGCGTTGCCTGCCGCGGTGGGCCTGGTGCGGGCGCTACCGAAGACTCCGCCGGGGCTGGCCTTTAACGGCATGTTGATGCGCACGGTGATGCTGCAGTTGATTTTCGGTGCGATGCTGACGATCGGCACCCTGCTGGCCGCCTGGCTTTAGCGCCAGCCGCCCGCCAGCCGCTGCCAGCTGACGACAATTCGCGCGCCGACGCGGCCTCAGCGGTGGCAAATTGCCGCGAAGGCGGCGATCGCCGGGTGCTCGGCGCCGGCAACTCCGGCCACACGCGCGGCATGCGCCAGACCCGATAGGCCGAAGACGACGATCACCACGCCGGCCAGCGGCTTGACCCATGTCTGCAGTTGCGTCGCGCCGGCCTGTCCCGCACGACCGATGCCGTGCACGGCGACGTCGACGGCCAGCATGTTCGGCAGCGTGCCAAGGCCGAATGCCAGCATGACTAATCCACCCTGGAGCGGTCCACCGGCCACCAGCGCCAGCGGCAGTGCTGCGTAGACCATGCCACAGGGGATCCAGCCCCAGGCGAGCCCGGCCGCCAGCGCCTGCCCGGCGGTGCGCGGTGGGTAGACGCGACGCGCCAGCGGTGCGATCGAGCGCCAGACCCAGGCACCCGCCGGCTCGATGCGTTTCAGCCAGGCGCTGCGGCCGAACATCGACGCACCAATCGCCAGCAGCATCAGGCTGCCCACCAGCAGCAGCGCCGCCTGCACCGGCATCACGTCGGCTGCATAAAGCGCCGCGCCCAACGTGCCGGCCAGAGCGCCGGCCAGCGTGTAGGTGATGACGCGCCCGGCGTGATAGCCGGCGGCGAGGCGCGCCGGCGAGACTCCGCGCGGCCGGTTCAACTGCAGCGCACCGGTGATACCGCCGCACATCCCGGCGCAATGCACACCCCCGGCCAGCGCCAGCGAGAACGCGGCAAAGGCCTGGGCAGCGAAGGCAGAGACATTCGTTTCCATCAACACGAGGTCCGTTCAAGCGGCCGCCCGGAGCACCGCGCGACGCACTGCAGCCCTGCGCCGAGAGCCGCTCAGACGATCTTGGAATAACGGCGCAACCGCTGGTCCTGGCGCAAATAACGATCGAACACCATCGCAATTGCGCGGATCAGCAGTTTGCCTTTCGGCCGGACATTGATCCCGTCCGGACTGAGCTTGACCAACCCGGCCTCCTCGAAAGTGCGCAGATCGGTCAGTTCACGCCGGAAGTATTCGTCGAACTTGATCAGGTGCGCGGTTTCGATCGCTTCCTTGCTGACTTCGAGGTGGCACATCAGCGCCATGATCACCGCGCGCCGCACGAGATCGTCCATGTCGAGCAGCACGCCGCGCGCGATCGGCAGCTGGCCGCCGCGCAGCCGCTCGTAGTACTCGGGCAGTTCGCGCACGTTTTGCGCGTAGGTCGGGCCGACCTTGCTGATTGCCGAGACGCCGAGGCCGATCAGGTCGCAGTCGGGGCGGGTCGAATAACCCTGGAAATTGCGGTGCAGGCGGCCAAGGACCTGGGCGCGGGCCAGATCATCGGTGGTCTTGGCGAAATGATCCATGCCGATGTAGCGGTAACCGGAGGCCGTCAGCCGGGTAATCGCATCGAGCATGATGTTCATCTTCACTTCCGGCGACGGCAGTTCGTCCGCGCTGATGCGCCGCTGCGGCTTGAAGCGCTCAGGCAGGTGCGCGTAGTGATACAGCGCGATGCGCTCCGGCGACAGTTCGAGAACCTGGTCCAGCGTATGCGCAAAGCTCTCGCGCGTCTGCTTCGGCAGACCGTAGATGAGATCGAGGTTCACCGACTTGAAGCCGGCCTCGCGCGCGGCGTCGATCGTCGAGCGGGTCATCTGGAAACTTTGCAGACGATTGACCGCCTTCTGCACCTGCGCATCGAAATCCTGCACGCCCACCGAGATCCGGTTGAAGCCGAGCGTTGCCAGCACCCGCACCTTGTCCGGCGGCGTGCTGCGCGGATCGACCTCGATGCTGCATTCGGCGCTCTCGCCCAGCGGGAAGCGCTGCGTCAGCATCGCCATCACGCGCTCGAGTTCGGCGTTGTCGAGAAACGTCGGCGTGCCGCCGCCGAAATGCAGCTGGTCGAGCGTGCGCGGGCCGGTCATCACTGCGCACACCAGATCGGCCTCCTTTTCCAGCGCCTCCAGGTATTCGATGGCACGGTTGTGTTGCCGCGTGATGACCTTGTTGCATGCGCAGTAGAAGCAGACGGTGTCGCAGAACGGCACATGCACGTAGACCGAAAGTGGCGGCGGTGCCGCCTGGTCACCGCGCCTGGCCAGCCGAGCGGCGAAGGTCGCCGCATCGAAGGCCTCGACAAAGCGGTCGGCCGTCGGGTACGACGTGTACCGTGGTCCCGGATGGTCGAAACGGTGCAGCAGCGCTTCGCCGGGAAGCTCGATTTCGTTGACGTTTGTCACGGGCGACAGCATAGGCGTCCTGCGTCTTTTCGGTGATCCGCGGCTTGCGGGGCTGACGGGAGATTATTCGAAGCGGTCACTGGGGCTGCTTGACAGGTGTCAACCCTGACCGCCCAAAAGCCCTTACGAAACGGGCGTGTAAAGGCGGCCACGGGGAGGCAAGAACGGGGATACTGGCGCGCCGGCCGCCCGAAATACGTAATGTTTGTAAGATACGGGTCCGGTTACTTTTCCCTCGGCGGCAAAACCGCGTCGAAGCCTGCGGAGAAATGTGATGAACGCGCCGAATTTTTCCGCGCTCCATCTGAAAGTGGCCTGCTCGAACTGCAACCTGCGCGAGCTGTGCCTGCCTGTCGGGCTGTCGATGAGCGACGTCGACAAGCTCGAGGAACTGGTGGCAACGCGCAAGCGGATCAAGCGGGGCGACTCGCTGTTCCGTGCCGGCGATCGCTTCGAATCGCTCTATGCGGTGCGTCTCGGCTTTCTGAAGAGCACCGTGGTCTCCGCCGACGGCCGCGAGCAAGTGACCGGTTTCCACATGGCCGGCGAGCTGGTCGGCATGGACGGCATCAGCGCTGAGCAGCATTCGTGCGACACGGTGGCGCTGGAAGACACCGAGGTCTGCGTGATCCCCTACGAACGGATCGAAGAGGTTGCCAGTTCGGTGCCGGCGCTGCGCAGTCATTTCCACAAGGTCATGAGCCGAGAGATCGTGCGCGAGCATGGCGTGATGTTGTTGCTGGGTAGCATGCATGCGGAGGAACGGCTGGCGGCTTTCCTGCTCAACCTGTCGCAACGCTTCGAAGCGCGCGGTTATTCCCGCTCCGAGTTCGTGCTGCGCATGACGCGCGCCGAGATCGGCAGCTTTCTCGGCCTCAAGCTTGAAACGGTCAGCCGCGCGCTGTCTCGGTTCGCCACCGAGGGCATGATCGAGGTCAATCAGAAGCACGTGCGCATCGTCGATTCCGAAGGCCTGCGATCGATCATGGCTGGCCAGGGATCGCAGTGCGATAACGGCTGACGGCGGCGCGACGCGCTGCGCGCATCCGGAACCGCGCCGCAGTTCTCAACGCGGCTGACCGCCCAGCGCGCCTTCTTCGCCGACGTCGATTTCTTCAGGCCGTTTAGGACAGCCTTCGGGACGGTCGGCGGCCTCGACGAGCGGACAACGATTCGCCTCGATCGGTGAGTGCTGCAGGAACACCGTCAGCGCGCTAGCCGCCGCACCCAGTGCCCAGAAAAAGAAAAAGCCGAGCGTGTAGATCGGCATCCGGCCCGCCTCGACCGGGATACCGAAGACGTGCAATTCGGCCGGATCGATCACCGCAAAGACGAGCAGTTCGGCCACTGCCGCCACCAGGAACGACGGCCACAGCACCCAGAGGATCCTTTGTGTCAGGCTAGCGGTCAGCATCGGCGTGCTCCCTTCGGGTTCAGACAGTCCTCTCAGCGGGCGGCAACAAGTCGGAAAGCGCGCACCTCTCCCGGCGCAAGGCCGCCGTCAAGACGCCATTCCTTGCCTTCGAGCACCACGCGCCAGGCGATCGGCACCGATAGCACCGTCGCTTCGCCCCAGTGACCGCGATACTCCACGACTTTGCCGTCGATTGCGGCAGCCACCCGGCTGAGTATGGCGACGCGATCGGCATCGCCACGGCCCGGATGGACCAGCCGGATGCGCAGCACCGCCTCCGGCGGCAACACACGTTCGCCGCTGACCCGGACGAACACCGGATCGCCGGCGGCTTCGCCGCCAGCCTGGACTTCGCCAATGAGCCCCAGTTCGACCGCCCGTTCGCTGCGTGACAGCTCTGCATTGATCGCCAGACCGCGCTTGTAGTAGTCAGCGGCAACCATGCCGTCGTTGCTGCGCACGGCAAGGACAATGGTGACGATGCCACCGATCACTGCGACCAGCGGCGGCGCAATCAGCAGCCAGGGCCAGCGTTGCCGGTACCAGGGGGGAGGAGTCGCCGGGTGCATCGCCTGAAAGGATCCTCGTCGGGTTCAGCGGCGCAGGCCCAGGAAGGTGGTCGTTTCGCGCACCTGCACCGCGGGGTCGTCTTCTGCGCGCACGTCGATGGCCACCTTGTGCGAGCCGGTCGCCACCTGCTCGCCATCGGCCTGCAAACGCAGCGGCACCGACACCGTGCTGACCGGAGCGACTTCGAAGTGCGCCTCCGAGGCCACCGACAATCCAGGCAACCCGGAAGCCGACACCGCGAATCGGCGGCGCAACTCAGTTGTATTGGACACCTGCAGGCGATAGACGTTCTCGACCTGGCCATTGTCGACCTCGCGCGCCAGCGCGCCACGATCGCGGATGACGTCGACTTTCAGCGGCACACGCAGCAGCAGCGCGATGACCAGCCCGGCAATGATCGCCGCCAGCAGCCCACCATAGAGCAACACGCGCGGCCGGAACACGCGCTGCCACATGGCGCCTGAATCGAGCTCGTGTCGCAGCGCATTGGTGGTCGAATAGCGGATCAGGCCCAGCGGCAGGCCGGTACGCTGCATCACGTAATTGCAGGCATCGATGCAGGCGGCGCAGCCGATGCATTCGTACTGCAGCCCATCACGGATATCGATGCCGGTCGGGCAGACCTGAACGCACAGGCCGCAGTCGACACAATCGCCCAGCCCGAGGTCGCTGCGGCTCTTCTTCTTGCTGCCCGGGCCGCGCGGCTCGCCACGCGACTCGTCGTAGGTGACGATCAGCGTGTCCTGGTCGAACATCGCGCTCTGAAAGCGCGCATAGGGGCACATGTACTTGCACACCTGCTCGCGCATCCAGCCGGCGTTGCCATAAGTGGCGAAGCCGTAGAACAGCACCCAGAATGCCGACCAGCCGCCGATGTCGAGCCGCAGCGTGTCGGCACCGAGTTCGCGGATCGGCGTGAAATAGCCGACGAAGGTATATCCGGTCCAAAGCGCAACGGCGATCCAGGCCGCATGCTTGGCCGACTTCAGCATGAACTTGCGCACACCCATCGGCTGGCGGTCGAGGACCATGCGCTTGGCGCGATCGCCTTCGATGCGGCGCTCGATCCACATGAAGATCTCCGTGTATACGGTCTGCGGGCAGGCGTAACCGCACCACAGACGGCCACCGACCGCGGTAAACAGGAACAGGGCGAAGGCCGAGATGATCAGCAGCGCCGCCAGGAAGACGATGTCCTGCGGCCAGAGCACCAGACCGAAGATGTAGAACTTGCGCGCCGCCAGATCAAACAGCACCGCCTGTCGGTCATTCCACGGCAACCACGGCAGGCCGTAGTAGATGATCTGCGTGAACCAGATCAGCGCCCAGCGCCATTTCTGGAACCAGGCCAAACGATCGCCAATCTTGGCACGCGGGTAGATCTCGACCCGTTTGGCATACAGCGACTGCACCGCCTCGGCCTGCTGCGCAGCGGTCGTCGCCGTCGCCTTCAGCCGCTTGCCTTCGTCGACGGCGTTCATCGTTCGCTGCCGGATCCGACGGCGGCGCGGCGCGGCGATCGAACCGCCACGCCGCCCGCTCAACTCACTTCTTTGCTGGCGCCGCGGCAACGAGCCCGGGATTGGCCAGGTAATGCACGTAGGCGGCTACCAGATGGATTTCGGCTTCGCTCAGCAAATCCTTCCAGGCCGGCATCACGCCCCCACGACCCTTGGTGATCGTCTCGCTGATCGACGCCACGGTGCCGCCATACGTCCAGGTCTTATTGGTCAGATCGGGAGCGCCGAGGGCCGGGTTGCCCTTGCCGTCGGCACCATGGCAGGCGGCGCAAGCGGAAAATTTTTCCCTGCCGCGCGCCGCGCGCACCGAATCGTGTGCAGAGTCAGACAGCGACAGCACGTAATTCGCCACGTCGGCAACATCCTCGGCGCCGCCAACCGCGGCCGCCATCGGCGGCATTGCCGCAATCCGCCCGGCAGCGATCGATGTCTTGATCGCTTCCGCCGACGCCCCCCACTGCCACTCGCTGTCGGTCAAGTTCGGAAAACCGCGACCACCGCGGCCATCCGAGCCGTGGCACTGCGCACAGTTGTTCAGGAAGATGCGCGCGCCCATCTGGCGGCCGCGCTCATCGGCGGCCACCGCCGTCAGATCCATCTTCAGGTAGGACGCGAACAACGGACCGTACTTCGTCTCCGCCGCCTTGACTTCTGCCTGGTGCTGGCCGCTCGAGGTCCAGTTCAGCACGCCCTTGAATTGCGTGCCGAGCCCGGGGTAGAGGATCAGGTAGAGAATCGAAAAAACCACCGTGATGTAGAACAACCACATCCACCACTGCGGCAGCGGGTTGTGAAATTCCTGCAGGTCACCGTCCCAGACGTGCCCGGTGGTGTCGGGATCGGGACCGCTGCCGACCTTGACCCGCCGCTTGCTCTGCGACCAGAGAAACACGCCGCAGCCGACGACCGAAACGATCGTGATGACGGCAATGAAGTAGTCCCAGAAAACGCTCGTAAAGTCGCTCATCTAGCGGCCCCCCGATTTCCAATCGTCGGCTTGCTCGTCGGCAAACGGCAGCCGCGCCGCTTCCTCAAAACGTTTCTGGCTCTTGCGATGCCAGGCCCACCAGACGATGCCGATAAAGGCGACGAAGGCCAGCACGGTCGACAACGCACGCAGATCATTGACGTCCATCACTCATCCTCCGGTGCGCACGGCACGCATCTCCACACCCAGGCCTTGCAGGTAGGCGATCAGTGCGTCGAGTTCGGTCTTGCCCTTCAACTGCTCGGGCGCCTTGGTCACCTGCTCGTCCGTGTACGGCACACCAAGCCGGCGCAGCGCGCGCATTCGCGCCTGGACATCGGCATCTTCGACGCTGGCCGTCGCCAGCCATGGATAGCCGGGCATGTTCGACTCCGGCACCACGTCGCGCGGGTTATTGAAATGCACGCGGTGCCATTCATCCGAATAACGGCCGCCGACGCGCGCCAGGTCGGGACCCGTGCGCTTGCTGCCCCACTGGAACGGATGGTCGTAGACGAACTCGCCGGCCACCGAATAGTGGCCCTGGTAGCGCAGCGTCTCGGCGCGGAACGGTCGGATCATCTGCGAATGGCAGTTGTAGCAGCCTTCGCGGATGTAGACGTCGCGGCCGACCAGCCGCAGCGGCTCGTAAGGCTTGATGCCGGCCACCGGCTCGGTCGTCTGCCGCTGGAAATACAGGGGAATGATCTCGACCAGGCCGCCGATGGCCACGACCACCACGATCAGGATGATCATCAGCCACGAGTTGCGCTCGATGAAGTCGTGCGTCAGTTTCATGTTGTTGGCTCCCGCAGTTGGCTACCGCATCGCGCTCAGGCGTGCGCCAGCGCCGCTGGCACCGGATCATCGACGGCCCTGCCCGCCCGCACCGTCTTATAGGTGTTGTAGCCCATCACGCACATGCCGCCGAGATACAGCAGCCCGCCGAGCAGGCGGATCACGTAGAAAGGATAGGTCGCCTTCACGCTTTCGATGAACGTGTAGGTGAGCGTGCCGTCCTCGTTCACGGCACGCCACATCAGGCCCTGCATCACGCCCGCGATCCACATCGCGGCGATGTACAGCACGATGCCGATGGTGGCGACCCAGAAGTGCAGCGTCACCCACGGCATCGAGTACATCTCGGTGCGGCCGTACAGGCGCGGCAGCAGGTAGTAAATGGCGCCCATCGTGATCAGGCCGACCCAGCCGAGCGCGCCGGAATGCACGTGGCCGATGGTCCAGTCCGTGTAGTGCGACAGCGC
>JBFINI010000035.1:0-13998 GCA_041611275.1 Burkholderiaceae bacterium | reverse complement strand
TCCTTCAGCGATCGCGGTCTTGCCGACACCGGCTTCGCCGACCAGCAGCGGATTGTTCTTGCGCCGGCGACACAACACCTGAATCACCCGCTCGACTTCCGGCTCGCGGCCGATCAGCGGATCGATCTTGCCGTCCTTGGCCATCTGGTTGAGGTTGACCGTGTACTGTTCAAGCGGCGACGCTTGTGCCTCGCGGCCTTCGGCCGGCTCCTCTTCTTTTTCACCCTTCTCGCCCTTGGCCTTTTCCTCGCCCTGCGGCGACTTGGTGATGCCGTGCGAGATGAAGTTGACCACATCGAGACGGGTCACCCCCTGCTGGTGCAGGTAGTAGACCGCGTGTGAATCCTTCTCGCCGAAGATCGCGACCAGCACATTGGCGCCAGTGACTTCTTTCTTGCCATTGCTGGTCGACTGCACATGCATGATCGCCCGCTGGATCACCCGCTGAAAGCCGAGTGTCGGTTGCGTGTCGGCCTCGGAATTGGGCGGCAACGTCGGCGTGTTATCGGCGATGAAGTTCTGCAGACTCTTGCGCAGGTCCTCGATGTTGCAGGCGCAGGCGCGCAGCACCTCGGCAGCAGAGGGGTTGTCCAGCAGCGCTAGCAGCAGATGCTCGACGGTGATGAATTCGTGCCGCGCCTGTCTGGCCTCGACGAAGGCCATATGCAAGCTGACTTCCAGTTCCTGCGCGATCATGCTTCCTCCATCACGCACTGCAACGGATGCTGGTGCTGGCGTGAATAACTGCAGACCTGCTCGACTTTCGATGCCGCCACGTCTCGCGGATAGACACCGCACACGCCCCGGCCCTCATGATGCACCTTCAGCATGATCTGGGTCGCCTGTTCCCTACCCTTGCCGAAGAACTTCTGTAACACGCCTACAACGAACTCCATCGGCGTGAAGTCGTCATTGAGCAGAACAACCTGGAACATCGGCGGCGGTTTGACCCGGGAAGCCTGCTTCTCGGTGACCGTGCCTTCGTCGAACCGCTCGCTCATAGCTCCATTGTAGATAGGGCTCCGCGCGACCCGCAGCGTCCAATAGCGTGCAAATCATAAGTGAACTCGACGCTTCGACTCGCCCCGACTAGCGGATGACCCAGGCCGCGATCCCTTGGTTCCCCAACTTGATAGCGCCGGGCTGCAGTCACCGCAGCGACGGGCCGCCGAACGGCCGGCGGCGGCATCGGGAAGGGACCGCGGCGGGACGGTTCATGCGCGCAGCGGATCGTCACCGCAATAGCCGATAGGCCTTGACGGCCATTGGCCTTGTTGGAAAATGCCGGAATTCGTCCGCATCGCGCGCCCGAGCGCAGCGGAAGGATGGCGGGGCCACAACGGCAGCGGTTGTGGCGACGCGGGGAGAGGGGTCGGAACCAGTGCCGAGCAGGTGGTGGCGGTCAGGCGGGACGCCTCAGGGTGACGTTGCAGCAGAGGAAAGAACAAATGGCTACTGGCACGGTGAAATGGTTCAATGACGCCAAGGGGTATGGGTTCATCACGCCGGACGACGGGGGCGAAGATCTCTTCGCGCACTTCTCCGCCATCCAGATGAATGGCTTCAAGACCCTCAAGGAGGGGCAGAAAGTCGTCTTTGAAGTGGTGACGGGACCAAAGGGCAAGCAGGCCTCGAACATCACCAATGGCGGCACCTGACTTCAGGCGCCCGCCGCAAGTAGAAAACCCCGCCGCGGCGGGGTTTTCTCTTCCAGCGGCGATTGCGGAGCAACGCCGGCGGCGACGCGCCTACATCTGGCTGATCATCGCCTGCCCGAATCCCGAGCAGGACACTTGGGTAGCGCCGGGCATCAGGCGGGCAAAGTCGTAAGTCACCGTCTTGGCCAGGATCGCCTTTTCCATCGACGTAATAACCAGGTCGGCCGCCTCGGTCCAGCCCATGTGCCGAAGCATCATCTCGGCCGAAAGGATCTCCGAGCCCGGATTCACGTAGTCCTTGCCGGCATATTTCGGCGCCGTTCCATGGGTCGCCTCGAACATCGCTACCGAATCGGACAGATTGGCGCCCGGCGCGATGCCGATGCCACCGACCTGCGCCGCCAGCGCATCGGAGACGTAATCGCCGTTCAGGTTCATGGTGGCGATCACGTCGTACTCGGCCGGCCGCAGCAGGATCTGCTGCAGGAAGGCGTCAGCAATTACGTCCTTGAGCACGATCTCGCCGTGCGCGGCCTTGATCCTCATCCACGGCCCGCCATCGAGCAGTTCGGCGCCGAATTCCTTCTGCGCCAGCCCGTAGCCCCACTTGGCAAACGCGCCCTCCGTGAATTTCATGATGTTGCCCTTGTGCACGAAGGTCACGCTCTTGCGCTTGTTGTCGATCGCGTACTGGATCGCCTTCCTGACCAGCCGCTCCGTGCCCTCGCGCGAGATCGGCTTCACCCCGATGCCCGAGGTGTTCGGGAAACGGATCTTCTTCACCCCCAGCTCGTCCTGCAGGAACTTGATCAGCTTCTTCGCCTTGTCGGACTCGGCCTCGTACTCGATGCCGGCGTAGATGTCCTCCGAGTTCTCGCGGAAGATCACCATATCGGTCTTTTCCGGCTCGCGCACCGGGCTGGGCACACCCTTGAAGTAACGCACCGGGCGCAGGCAGACGTAAAGATCGAGTTCCTGCCGCAAGGCGACATTGATCGAACGGATGCCACCGCCGACGGGCGTGGTCAGCGGCCCCTTGATTGACACCACGTAGTCGCGAAGCGCCGCCAGTGTCTCCTCCGGCAGCCAGACGTCAGGGCCGTACACCCGCGTCGATTTCTCACCGGCAAAAAGCTCCATCCAGACGATCTTGCGCTTGCCGCCGTAGGCCTTAGCGACCGCCGCGTCGACCACCTTGATCATCACCGGCGTGATATCGATGCCCGTGCCGTCGCCCTCGATGTACGGAATGATCGGCTGGTCGGGCACGGTCAGCGAGAAATCCTTGTTGACGGTGATTTTCTGCCCTTCGCCGGGCACCTTGATGTGCTGATACATCGCCTCTCCGCGTTGTTGAATCGACCGAACGCCAGGGGGCGGCTCTCGCGGGCAGTTACCCCTGTTCTCTTTGCGCCGAAGTTTACTCGTCCCCCTTGCCGGGCATGGTCAACGGCACCGACATGCCGACCGTTAGAGCTCGCGACGCATTGCCGTCCGCGTTCCCGGGTCGTCCGGCGACGTGATTATTCGACCGAAAAGGGATACCAATGAACAAACTCATCGCCGCACTCGTCTCAACGCTGTTCGCGGGCGCCGTCTTCGCACAGGCAACCCCGGCTACGCCGGCAACCCCCGCCGCCCCGGCAATGCCCGCCGCGCCGGCCGCCCCAGCGACTCCGGCCATGCCGGCCGCCAAGGCTGAAGCGAAGGCCGAAGCCAAGGGTCAGATGAAGGAAGCCAAGGCCAAGAAGGCCACGGCCGAAAAGAAAGCCAAGAAAGCGGTGAAGGCCGAGAAAGCCGAGAAGGCGGAAAAGACCGAAAAGGCCACCAAGTAAGTCAGGCCGTCACGGCGACAAGCCGTCGGAAAGAAGGCAGGATTCAATCCTGCCTTTTTTCTTTCCTCCTCGCTCCCTCAATGCCATGTCAACCAAACGCATTCTCGGCAACATTGCGCTCGTGGTCCTGCTCGCGTTTGCCGCCTCCGGCCACGCCCAGACGCTGCCCACGGTTCAGCTGACCGCCGGCATTCACCTGATCACCGCCGAACTGGCGGCATCCGAACCCTACCGGTCCCGCGGCCTGATGTTTCGCCAGGGCCTGCCGCCCAATCACGGCATGTTGTTCGTGTTCGACCGCAAGTCGGTGCACTGCATGTGGATGCGCAACACCCTGATCCCGCTGTCGGTGGCTTTTGTCGACGACGACGGCACGATTGTCAACGTTGAAGACATGCGGCCGCATGACGAAACCAGTCATTGCGCCAAGCAGCCGGTGCGCTACGCGCTCGAGATGACGCAAGGGTGGTTCGCGCAGAAAGGCGTCCTCGTCGGCATGAGGATCGGCCGTTTGCCGGCCACGCCGCAGCGATAAGAAAAGCCGGCGTCGCCGCCGGCTCGTCCATGCGGGCCTGCGCCGGCGATCAGGCGAAGTTCTTAGCGGCGAAATCCCAGTTGGCCAGTGAGTTCAGGAAAGTCTCGACGAACTTCGGCCGCGCGTTGCGATAGTCGATGTAGTAGGCGTGTTCCCACACGTCGATGGTCAGCAGCGGCTTGTCGGCCGTGGACAGCGGCGTGGCCGCATTGCTGGTGTTGACGATATCGACCGAGCCATCGGCCTTCTTCACCAGCCAGGTCCAGCCCGAGCCAAAATTGCCGACAGCACTCTTCGTGAACGCTTCCTTGAAAGCAGCGAACGAACCCCACTTCTTGCCGACGGCTTGGGCCAGGGCGCCGGCCGGCTCGCCGCCACCACCCGGTTTCATGCTGTTCCAGAAGAAGGTGTGGTTCCACACCTGCGCTGCGTTGTTGAACACGCCGCCCGAGGATTTCTTGACGATGTCCTCGAGACCGGCGTTCTCAAATTCCGTGCCCTTGATCAGGTTGTTCAGATTGGTCACGTAAGCCTGGTGGTGCTTGCCGTAGTGGTACTCGAAGGTCTCCTTCGAGATGTGCGGGGCCAGGGCATCCATGGCATACGGCAGAGACGGCAACTTGTGTTCCATCAGCGTTCCTCCTTTGCATGTTTGAGCGTTTGATTCTAGCGATGCCTTCGCGGCCCGCCGCTTGCTTCACCCGGCACCGCGCGGGGTCGTTTCTTCGGCCTTTGCCACCTCGACCTGCAGCACGCGCGTGCTGGCTTTGCCGCGTGCGAACTGAATGCGCAACAGGTCGCCGGCCGCCAGCGCTGCCGCATCGGTAACGAGATGGCCCTTCGCGTCGGACGCCAGCGCGTAACCGCGTGCGAGCACCGCAGCCGGATTCAGTGCTTGCAACCGTGCGGTCAGCGTCTGCAGCCGCCGCTGCCGGTCCTGCACAAGGTGGCGTGCCGCTGCTGCAAGGCTGGCGCGCCGGCGTTGGCCCTGCAGCTCCTGCGCCGCAGTGTTCGGCGCCCCCCGCCGTAGGCGCGCGCGCAGCTCGTCGATGCGATGTCCAAGATCTGCGGCCTGCCGCAGCAAAGCGTGACCTGCGCGTAGTGATAACGCTTGCAGACGAGCGCCGAGCGCCTGCACCGGCGCGCGCGGACTGGCAAGTGTCCGCTGGCTGTAGTCAAGCCGCTGCTGCGCCTGCTGCAGCCGCTGTCGAACGAGCCGATGCAGTCGCGATAGCCGCTCGAGCAGTGCCTGCATCAACGTCTCACGATCGGGTGCCGCCATTTCGGCCGCGGCGGTCGGTGTCGGCGCCCGCAGGTCGGCGGCGAAATCAGCAATCGTGGTGTCCGACTCGTGCCCTACGCCCACGACCACGGGTATCGCGCTGGCACGAATCGCCCGCGCGACGGCCTCTTCATTGAATGCCCACAGGTCCTCGATCGACCCGCCACCGCGCACCAGCAACACGAGATCGACTTCGACTCGCCGCGACACCCTGTCGAGCATCGCCGCGATCCGGTTGCCGGCGCCGTCACCCTGCACTGGTACCGGGTAGACAACGATCGCAACCTGCGGTGAACGCCGCGCCAGCGTGGTCAGCACGTCGCGCAGTGCCGCAGCCGCGAGCGAAGTGACCACGCCGATTGCCCGCGGAAACGCGGGCAGCGGTCGCTTGCCGGCTGCATCGAAAAGGCCTTCGGCGGCCAGGCGGTCTTTCAACTTGAGAAAACGTTCGTACAGCTGCCCGAGTCCCGCGCGCTGCAGTGCTTCGACCGTCAGTTGATATTCGCCGCGCGGTTCGTACAGCCCAACCTGGGCCAGCAACTCAACTTCGTCGCCTTCGGCGGGCGAAAAGCCAACCAACGCATTGCGGCCGCGAAACATCGCACAGCGAACCTGCGCCGATTCGTCTTTCAGCGTGAAATACCAATGGCCGCTCGACGCGCGCGTGAAGTTGGCGATCTCGCCGCGAACCCGCACCAGTGGGAAGCCTCGCGACAGCAGGCCAGCAACGGCGCGGTTTAGGCGGGAAACCGTGAGGATTTCCCGCGCCAATGCTGGAGTTTCTTCAGCGGAGCCAGATTCCATGCGGCTTGACAAGCAATATCTGTCCACATTGTCGACCCGGCGCCGGTATCGCCCGACCCATCGCGCGCCAGGTCGCACAGATAATGTTTAACTATTTGATTTAAAGTTATTTTCTCGTTTGCCTAGCAAGAATGCATGGCAGCAAGGCCTAATACCGACGCGGGTCTTCCGAGGCCTGCGGGCAGTTGTTCACAATGTTTTCCACAGAGACTGTGGAAACTAATGGCTGGCGGCCGAGCTACTACACTGCCGCCTTTGCATCGCCCCAACCCCGGACATCACGTGTTTGCGATCGTACAAGCGATCGGCTGGCCGATCTGGCCGCTGATCATCGCTTCAATCGTTGCCCTGGCCTTGATCATCGAACGCGCGATTGCCCTCAGACGGGAGAAGATCCTGCCGGGCACGCTGCTCAAGGACGTGCTGTCACTGCACTCGCGTCGGCAGATCAGCTCGGAGATCATCGTCAAGCTGGAAACGAGTTCGCCGCTGGGCCGGGTGCTGGCTGCGGCATTGCGCAACATCCGCGCGCCGCGGGCGATCGCCGGCGCGGCGGTGGCCAATGCCGGCGGCCACGTCTCGCATGATCTGTCGCGCTACCTGTCGCTGCTCGGTTCGATCGGATCGATTGCGCCGCTGCTCGGCCTGCTCGGCACCGTGATCGGAATGATCGAGATCTTCGCTTCGCAGCAGGCCGGCTCAAACCCGCAACAGCTGGCGCACGGCATCTCGATTGCGCTGTATTGCACGGCCTTCGGCATCATCGTGGCGGTGCCGGCAGTGATGTTCTATCGCCATTACAAGTCGCGCATCGAGGACTATCTGGTCGCGATGGAGGATCAGGCCCAGCAACTGCTCGAAGTCCTCTTCGCTGACCGCTACGACGCCAATCCCAAATGAGATTCCGCCGCCCGCTCGACGAGGAACCGGAACTGAATCTGGTGCCGCTGATCGATGTGCTGTTGATCGTGCTGATCTTCCTTGCGGTCACCACGACCTATTCGCGATTCAGCGAGCTGCGCCTGCAGTTGCCGAGTGCCGAGGCCAAGCCGTCGGACGCCCGCACCAACGAGATCGTGGTCGGCGTCAGTGCCGACGGACGTTTCGCCCTCGGTAAGACCGTGCTGCCGAACACCGACCCGAATGCGATAGCGCAGGTGCTGACGCAGGCCGCGCAGCCGCTGAACCAGCCGATGGTTGTCATTCATGCCGACGCCCAGGCACCGCATCAGTCGGTGGTCAACGTCATGGAGGCAGCCCGTCTGGCCGGCCTGGCGCGCATCAGCTTCATCACCGAGCGCGCGAATCCGGCCGCTGCCCGATAGCTCATCGTCGGCGGTGATGACCAAGCGTGCGCGCGTCGAGCGCGCCCTGACCACTGCCTGGACTCAACGGGGTCCACTGGCGACCCTGCTGCTGCCGTTGTCGTGGCTCTACGCGGCCGCGCGTGCGGCGCATCGCAGCCTGTATCGGCTCGGCGTGTTGAAGTCCTGGTCGGTCGGCTTGCCGGTGATCGTGGTCGGGAACCTGTACACCGGCGGCACCGGCAAGACACCTCTGACGATTGCACTGGCCCGCGCGCTGGTTGCGCGCGGCTGGCGCCCCGGCGTCGTCTCGCGCGGCTACCGTCGCAAGGACGATGTGGTGCGACCCGTCGACGCGCAGGCGCGGGCCGACGAGGTTGGCGACGAACCCTTGCTGATCGCGCGGACCGCCGAAGTACCGGTGGTGGTTGGTGCCGATCGTGTCGCCGCCGTCCGCGTCTTGCGCTCGCTGCATCCAAAGTGCGATCTGATCATCTGCGACGACGGTTTGCAGCACCTGCGCATCGCGCGTGATTTCGAAATCGCCTTGCTGCATTTTCGCGGACTTGGCAACGGCTGGCTGCTGCCGGCCGGACCGCTGCGCGATCGGCCCGATCGGCTGAAATCCGTCGACGCCGTCGTGCTCAATGGCGAAGTGCCGCCGGTGCGCATCTTTTCGCCCGTGTTCACGATGCGCACTGAACTCGACGAGGTTTATGCGCTCGCCGATGCGCGCCGCCGAGCACCGCTGGCGGAATTGGTACAGGAACAGAAGGACAAGGCAGTGCGCATCGCCGCCGCTGCCGGTATCGCCACGCCAGAGCAGTTCTTTTCGATGCTGCGCGCCGCCGGCCTGACGATCGAAGCAATCCCCCTTCCCGATCACTACGATTTCGCTGAGAATCCGTTCGCCGGCCGCACCTACGATGTGGCGCTGATGACCGAGAAGGACGCCGTAAAATGCCGGTTGATCAGCGCGCTGAGCGCGGACGGCCGCCTGTGTGTCGTCAGCCAGCGAACAATCATCGAACCGGCGCTGCTCGATCTGATCGAGGAGCGTATTGGGCGCCGGTCACCCGCTGCGGAGCCCGTCGTTGATGGACCATCGCCTGCTTGACATCCTCGTGTGTCCGGTCACCAAGGGCCGGCTGGAGTACGACCGCGCGCACCAGGAGCTGATCTCGCGCTCGGCGGGCTTGGCTTACCCGATCCGCGACGGCATCGCTGTGCTGCTCGAAAGCGAAGCGCGCCGGCTCGACGAACCTGCCGTACCCCCCGACGCCAGCTGACGCCATCGCTATGGCGGGCTTCGTCGTTATCGTGCCGGCGCGGCTGGGCTCGACGCGGCTGCCGCGCAAGCCACTGGCCGATCTCGCCGGCGTACCGATGGTGGTGCGAGTGGCCCGCCGCGCCGCACTCAGTGGCGCCGCGCGAGTCGTCGTCGCCACCGACAGCGCCGAAGTGCTCGAGGTCTGCCGTCTGTTCGATCTCGAGGGGGTCGCGACGCGCGCCGAGCATCTGACCGGCACTGACCGGCTTGCCGAGGCAGTCGATACGCTGCATCTGCCTGACGAGGCGATCGTCGTCAATGTGCAGGGCGACGAGCCGCTGCTGCCGCCCGAGGTGGTGACCCAGGTGGCGGCACTGCTGTCGCAGCGCGGGGATTGCACGATGGCCACTGCAGCACATCGGCTCGTTGAGGCCGCGGAGTTTTTCAGCCCGAACGTCGTCAAGGTGGTCACCGACGCGACCGGCCGCGCGCTGCTGTTCTCCCGCGCGCCGATTCCGTGGGCGCGCGATGCGTTTGCGAGCAGTCGTGAACGCCTGCCAGACGATCTGCCGGCGTGGCGGCATGTCGGTCTGTATGCCTATCGCGCTGGCTTCCTGCGCCGCTTTCCGCAGTTGCCGCAGGCACCGATCGAAATGAAGGAAAACCTCGAGCAACTGCGCGCGCTGTGGCACGGTTTCGGTATCGCCGTCCTGCAACTGGACAAAGCGCTGCCTCCCGGCGTCGACACCGCCGAGGACCTGGCGCAGGTTCGCGCGCTGCTGGCGGCGCAACGCTAGACTTCTTTCACGTCGTCTTCTTGAGGAGCGGGTGATGAAGCGAATCGGTGTCGCGCTAGCGTTCACCGCTGTGCTGCTTGCCGCCTCGGCCCAGGGCAAGACGCTGCGCTGGGCCTCGCAGGGCGACCCACAGACCGCCGACCCTTACTCGCAGAACGAGGGCCTCACAAACATGTTCTCGCAGGCCGTGCACGACACCCTGGTCATGCGCGATAACGCGCTGCGGCTGGTGCCCGGGCTGGCAGAGAGCTGGCAACAGGTCAGCCATACCACCTGGCGCTTCAATCTGCGCAGGGGCGTCACGTTTCACGACGGCTCGCCGTTCACGGCCGACGATGTCGTGTTCTCGTTCGACCGCGCCCAGCACCCGAACTCGCAGTTGCGGCAGTACTCGGTGCCGGTGGGCAAGGCGCGCAGGATTGACGAGTTCACCGTCGAATTCATCCAGGACAAGCCGAATCCGGTCACGCTCGAGCATGCGACCACCATTTACATCATGAGCAAGCGCTGGGCCGAAAGGCACAAGGTCGAGCGGCCGCTTGACTTCAAGGGCAAGGAGGAGACCTACGCTTCGCGCAACGCCAATGGCACCGGCGCCTGGAGGCTCGTGTCGCGCGAGCCCGGCGTGAAAACGGTGCTGAAGCGCAATCCCGACTGGTGGGGCGCGAAGGAAGGGCGCGCTCCGGGCAACGTTACCGAGGTCGTCTACACGCAGGTCAGCGCCGATGCCACCCGCACGGCCGCATTGCTGTCGGGGCAGATCGATCTGGTGCTCGATCCGCCGCCGCAGGATCTGGCGCGGCTGGAAGCGAACAAGGACACCAAGGTCGTGCGCGGCCAGGAGAATCGCATCGTCTTCTTCGGCTTCGACCAGTTGCGCGACGAACTGCTGTACTCGAACGTCAAGGGCAAGAACCCGTTCAAGGACCTGCGCATTCGGCAGGCCGTCTATCACGCCATCGACATCGAGGCGATCCGCTCGCGCACCATGCGCGGCTCGGCGCTGCCTTCGGGCGGCATCACGCCGTCGACGCTACCATCGTCGCCCGAAATCGAGCAGCGACTGCCCTTCGATCCGAATAAAGCGCGCCAGTTGCTGAACGACGCCGGTTACCCGAATGGCTTCGAAGTCACGCTCGACTGCCCGAACAACCGCTACGTCAACGACGAGGAAATCTGCATCGCGGTGGCAGCGATGCTCACCCGCATCGGCATCCAGACGAGGGTCACGGCGCTGCCGCGCGCCAATTACTTCCCCAAGCTGGAGAAACACGACACCAGCTTCTACATGCTCGGCTGGGGCGGCGCGATCACCGATGCGCAGACGACCCTGTCGCCGGTGCTGCGCTCACCCGACCCCAAGTCAGGCAACGGCAGCTTCAACTACGGCCGCTACGTCAACCCGAAGCTCGACGCGCTGATCGACGCTGCCGCGGTCGAGATGAATAGCGACAAGCGCCGCCAGATCATCTGGGACGCGTTGAAGGAGCACAACGCGCAGGTACATCACGTGCCGTTGCACCGCCAGATGATCCCGTGGGCAATGCGCAGCAATGTCCGCGTGGTGCACAGAGCCGACAATGTTCTGAATATGGAGTCAGCCACAGTCGAATGAGCCTGCGGCTTGGCGAAGACCGCGATGAGCCGTTGACGCAGGCGCAAACATCTGTCATTCAGTTTCTAAACTTCGCCTTGCGACTCGATAAGTAGGAGGAGAGCCGAGATGCCCCGCACCCGATCCGTCCCCCGCAACGCCTTCTATGCCCAGTCCGGCGGCGTCACAGCCGTCATCAATGCCAGCGCTGCCGGAGTGATCGAGACTGCCCGCAAGCACAAAGGTCGCATCGGCAAGGTCTACGCCGGGCGTCACGGCATCATCGGCGCACTGACCGAGGACCTGATCGATACCAGCCGCGAGTCGGTCGCCACGATCCGCGCGCTGAAGCACACGCCTTCGGGTGCCTTTGGCTCCTGCCGCTACAAGCTCAAGGGCCTGGAGGAAAACCGCGCCCAGTACGAGCGGCTGATCGAGGTCTTTCGCGCGCACGACATCGGCTACTTCTTCTACAACGGCGGCGGCGACTCGGCCGACACCTGCCTGAAGGTTTCGCAACTATCGGAGAAGCTCGACTATCCGCTGCAGGCGATCCACGTGCCGAAGACGGTCGATAACGATCTGCCAGTGACCGACGTCTGCCCAGGCTTCGGCTCGGTGGCCAAGTACGTTGCAGTGTCGCTTCGCGAGGCGAGCTTCGATGTGGCGTCGATGGCCAAGACTTCGACCAAGGTGTTCGTGCTCGAAGTGATGGGCCGTCACGCCGGCTGGATCGCCGCGGCCGGCGGCCTGGCCGCCGACAAGACGCATGCGATCCCGATCGTCATCCTGTTCCCCGAAATCACCTTCGACCGCGACAAGTTCATCGCCGCGGTGAAGGCGAAGGTGCAGCAGCACGGCTATTGCTCCGTGGTGGTCTCGGAGGGCGTCAAGGGACCCGACGGCAAGTTCCTGTCCGATCAGGGACTGCGCGACGCCTTCGGCCACGCCCAGCTCGGCGGCGTGGCGCCGGTGATCGCCAGCATGGTCAAGGAGGGACTCGGCATGAAGTTTCACTGGGCGGTGGCCGATTACCTGCAGCGTGCCGCCCGGCACATCGCCTCGAAGACCGACGTCGACCAGGCTTATGCGGTGGGTAAAGCGGCGGTCGAATTTGCGCTGAAGGGCCACAATTCCGTGATGCCGGCGATCGTCCGCACCAGCAACAAGCCGTATCGCTGGAAGATCGGCATGGCGCCGCTGGCCGACGTGGCCAACCGCGAGAAGATGATGCCGCGCGAGTTCATCAGCGCTGACGGCTTCGGCATCACCGAGGCCTGCCGGAAGTACCTGGCGCCACTGATCGGCGGCGAATCCTACCCGCCTTTCAAGGATGGACTGCCCGATTACGCGGTGCTGAAGAACCTCGCCGTGAAGAAACGGCTGGCGACTGAATTCAAGGTCTAGCCGGGCGACATCCTCGTTTGACAGCCCCGCGTAAGGGGTTGCGGGTAAAATCCGCGCGCTTTGCACTTCAAGGCGTCGGTTAAGAGCGCCGCGTGGCCGCTCCGGAGGGCGCGCGCAGTCCCCTCGAGGGACAGCGCGAAGCGTAAAGGGAGCAGCATCTGCGCCCCCCCGATGCCAGGCGCGATCGTGGGAAACACAATTAGGACGACTGGGTAGGACTGGGGATGCGCATCATCTTGCTCGGGCCACCGGGTGCTGGCAAAGGCACCCAGGCCGCCTTCATCGATGGTCGCTTCGGCATCCCACAGATCTCCACCGGCGACATGCTGCGCGCGGCGGTCAAGGCCGGCACGCCGCTCGGCCTCGCAGCCAAGAAAGTGATGGACGCCGGCCAGTTGGTCTCGGACGACATCATCGTCGGACTGGTCAAGGAACGGCTGAAGGACTCGGACTGCGCCGCCGGCTATCTGTTCGACGGTTTTCCGCGCACGATCCCGCAGGCCGACGCCATGAAGGCGGCGAACATTCTGGTCGACGTCGTGCTCGAGATCGACGTACCTGATGCCGACATCATCGAGCGCATGGGCGGACGGCGCGTGCATCCGGCCAGTGGCCGCACTTATCACGTGAAGTACAACCCGCCGAAGGTCGATGGCTGCGACGACGTCACCAGCGAGCCGCTGATCCAGCGCGCCGACGACAAGGAAGACGTCGTTCGCAAGCGCCTGCAGATCTACCACGCGCAGACCAGCGTGCTGATCGACTACTACATCAGGTGGGCCGCTACCGGCGATGCGGCCGCGCCGAAATACTGCAAGGTCTCTGGCGTCGGCAGCGTCGACGAAATAAAGCAGCGCGTCTTCGACGCACTCGCGAAATAAGTTTCTGACTCGGATAGCTCAATAAGGAGAATGCAATGTCTGGTTTGGCTCTTGCCCTGATTTGCGGGCTGGCGGCCGTGGTTTTCGGCGCGTGGTCGATCACCTGGATCCTCAAGCAGCCTGCGGGCAATGCCCGCATGCAGGAGATCGCCGCTGCCGTGCAGCAGGGAGCGCAAGCGTATTTGAATCGCCAGTACCGCACGATCGCGATTGTCGGCGTGGTGTTGGCGATCATCATCGGCGTCGTGCCGCAACTCGGCCTGTGGACGGCGATCGGCTTCGTGCTTGGCGCCGTGCTGTCCGGTGCGGCCGGCTATATCGGCATGAACGTGTCGGTGCGCTCGAATGTGCGCACGGCGCAGGCGGCGACCCAGGGGCTGAACCCGGCGCTGCAGATCGCCTTCCGCGGCGGCGCGATCACCGGCTTGCTGGTGGTCGGGCTCGGGCTGATCGGGGTAGCCGGCTTCTACTGGATCCTGACCGTAACGCATGCCTCGGCCAACACGCGCGAACTGCTGCATCCGATGATCGGTTTCGCCTTCGGTGCGTCGCTGATCTCGATCTTCGCGCGGCTGGGCGGCGGCATCTTTACCAAAGGCGCGGATGTCGGCGCCGATCTCGTCGGCAAGGT
>JBFINI010000034.1:0-14097 GCA_041611275.1 Burkholderiaceae bacterium | reverse complement strand
GTTCCCGGGCCAGCGCCCGACTCATACCCGCCACGCCGGCCTTGGCCGCCGCATAGTTGGCCTGCCCGGCGTTGCCGCTGGCGCCAACCACCGACGTCACGTTGATGATGCGACCGTGCCTGGCCTTCATCATGCCGCGCACAACGGCACGGCTGAGCCGGAATACCGCCGACAGATTGGTGTCGAGCACGGCGTTCCAGTCGTCATCCTTCATCCTCATCGCCAGCCCGTCGCGCGTGATGCCAGCGTTGTTCACAAGGATTGACAGCTTGCCGTGCGTGCGGACAACCTCCTCGACCACCGCTTCGCATCGCGCTGCATCGGTCACGTCAAGCACGGCGCCCGTCGACTGGTTGCCCGCCTTCTGCAGCCTATGCGAGATCGCGGTTGCGCCGGCCGCGCTGGTGGCTGTACCGACGACGACGGCGCCAGCCTGCGCCAATGCATCGGCGATCGCCGCGCCGATGCCGCGCGAAGCACCGGTGACCAGCGCCACCTCTCCTGCCAGTGCATTGTTCGCGAAGATGCTGGCACTCGTCATGGCTCAATCCTGCAGGCGCTCGAGCGCCTCGGTGATGCTCGCCGGTGTGGTCAGGGCCAGGCTTTCGACATCGGGGGCGATTCGCTTGGTCAGCCCGGCAAGCACGCGACCCGGACCGCACTCGACCACGTGGGTCACACCGTCGGCCGCCATCATGCGGATGATGTCGGCCCAGCGCACCGCCCCGGCAGCCTGACGGGCCAGCGCATCGCGGATTCGGTCCGAGTCAGATTCAACCGCTACGTCGATGTTGTTGATTACCGGAATGCGCGGCATGCCGATCGGCTCGCCCTGCAGACGCTCACGCAGGCGCGCGGCCGCCGGCGCAAGCAGCGACGAATGAAACGGCGCCGATACCGGCAATGGCATCGCCCGTTTCGCGCCCAGACGTTTAGCGACGTCGCAGGCACGTGTCACCGCATCGACGTGGCCCGCGATGACCACTTGCGCCGGCGCGTTGAAGTTCACGGCCTCGACCACGTCACCCTGCGCGGCCTCCGCACACGCCTGCCTTACCTGATCATCGGACAGGCCGAGAATCGCCGCCATGCCGCCCGTACCTGCCGGCACGGCCTCCTGCATCACCTGCGCGCGAAAGCGGACCAGCCGCAGCGCATGATCAAAAGGCAGCACCTCGGCGGCGACCCATGCGCTGTACTCGCCCAGACTGTGTCCGGCCATCACCGATGGCGCCTTGCCGCCCGCCGCAAGCCACGCGCGATAGACAGCCACACCGGCAGCCAGCATCACAGGCTGTGTGTTCACCGTCAGACTCAGCCGTTCCGCTGGCCCCTGCGCGATCAATTGGCTGACATCCTCATCGAGCGCGGCGCTGGCCTGTGTCAGCACCTGGTCGACCGCAGCATTGCCGGCGAACGCATCGAGCATGCCGACAGCCTGCGATCCCTGCCCCGGAAACACAAATGCGACCTTCATCGTCGTTGTTCTCTAGTTCAAAAACGGACCAGCACCGAACCCCAGGTGAAGCCACCACCCACGCCTTGCAGCATCAGATGCTGCCCGGAACGTATGCGGCCGTCACGGACGGCTTGGTCGAGCGCCAGCGGCACCGACGCGGCCGATGTATTGCCATGTTGATCGACAGTCACGATGACCTTGCTCTCCGGCAGTCCGAGCTTGCGCGCCGTTGCGCTGAGAATGCGAACGTTCGCCTGGTGCGGGATCAGCCAGTCGATTGCCTCGACGCCCAGTTGTGCGTCGGCCAGAACTTCGCGCGCCGAACTGTCAAGCACATTGACGGCCAGCCGGAAGACCGCCTGGCCATCCATGCGCAGGAACGGATCGCCCTGCACCGCGCCCTGGTTTACTCGCCCGGCAGTGCACAGGATCCTCGCCTGCGAACCGTCAGCGTGAAGGCGTGCAGCGAGGATTCCCGGCGATTCCGCGGCTTCGAGCACTACCGCGCCGGCACCGTCGCCGAAGAGCACGCAGGTCGTGCGATCGTTCCAGTCAAGGATGCGTGAAAAGACTTCGGCGCCAATGACCAGTGCACGGCGATACAGGCCGGTGCGGATCATCGCGTCGGCAACCGCCAGGCCGTAGACGAAGCCGCTGCAAACGGCCTGCACGTCGAACGCAGCGGCGCCCGCGGCGCCGATTTCAGCCTGCAGCAGGCAGGCGGTGCTAGGAAAGATCTGGTCGGGCGTGGACGTCGCCAGGATGATCAGATCGACCGACGACGCCTGCACGGCCGCCGCCTCCATCGCCCGGCGCGCCGCTCGCAAGCCAAGCTCCCCGGTTGTCAGCGCCGGATCGGCGATGTATCGCTGGCGAATACCCGTGCGTGCAACGATCCACTCATCGGACGTCTCAATGCCGCGCGAACCGAGCTCCCGTGCCAGCTCGTCATTGCTGACCGCTCGTTCGGGCAGCGCGGATCCGGTACCAGAGATGCGCGAATAGATGCGCGCCATCTCTTTTCAGGCTGCCACGGGCGAAGCTTCGCCACCGACGCCGAGTTGCGCCAGGAACGGCCGCATGGCCAGCGTCGTTCGCTCAAGCAAACGGTGGCGTGCGGCCTCATAGCCGACCGCAATCGCGTTCTCAAAAGCGAGCGCGTCGGCGGCGCCATGGCTCTTGATGACGATGCCGCGCAGACCCAGCAGATGGGCACCGTTGTAACGTCGGTGATCGACTCGCCGACGAAACCGCTTGAGCACCGGATAGGCAAGCAAGGCGGCTGCTTTGGCCAGCGGGCTGCGCGTGAATTCCTCGCGCACCATTGTCGCCAGCATCTGGGCCAGGCCTTCGGACGTCTTCAAGGCTACGTTGCCGACGAAGCCGTCGCAAACGATGACGTCGGTGGTGCCCTTGTAGATATCGTCGCCTTCGACATTGCCGTAGAAGTTCAGCGGGCTGGCGCGCAGCAGTTCGCCCGCGCGCTTGACGACATCGTTGCCCTTGATGATTTCCTCGCCGACATTCAGCAATCCCACGCTGGGGCGCTCTTTCTCCTGCACCGCGGCCACCAGTGCGGTACCGAGGACAGCGAACTCGAAAAGGTGCACGGCAGTGCAGTCGACATTGGCGCCGAGATCGAGCATCGTTGTCACACTGCCTCGGATGTTGGGCAGCACGGTCGCAATCGCCGGTCGGTCGATGCCGTCGAGCGTCTTGAGCACGAAACGCGAGATCGCCATCAGCGCACCGGTATTGCCAGCGCTGACACAGGCATCGGCCTTGCCGTCCTTGACCAGATTGACGGCCAGCCGCATCGACGAGTTGCGTTTTCCTCTGAGCGCCTGTGCCGGCGGATCGTCCATCGCGACCATCTCGTCGGTGTGCAGGAGCTCCAGCCGCGCAATCAGGTCTCCAGCGTGACCCAGCTGCACCTCGATCTCGGGGCGCCGCCCAACCACTATCAGCTGCGCGTCGGCGTGTTGCCGCAGGAACTCGAGCGCTGCCGCGACCGTGACCGGCGGCCCGTGATCGCCGCCCATGGCGTCAATGGCGATACGGACGGTCACCGGGGTCAGCAACAGATCACAGCGTCGCGATGATTGCCACAGCCCGCGTGCAGGCCGCTACGGCCGGACCTACTCGTCGCTTTTTGTCGCAACGACTTTCTTGCCGCGATAGAAACCGTTCGGGCTTACGTGGTGGCGGCGATGCACTTCGCCAGTGCTGGGTTCAATCGCCAGCGGCGGATTGGTTGCGAAGTCGTGGGCGCGGCGCATGTTGCGCTTCGACGCCGATCGTTTGTTCTGTTGGACGGCCATGGCTTCCTCGCCAGTCGAAATTAAACAACCGCGAATTGTAGCCGAGCTGTCTTTGGCGGGACGGCCCGCCGTTGGTGCCGCGGCTGGTTTCATCACTTCTTGCGCGGCTTTAGTGCCGCCAGCGAGGCGAATGGCCGGTGATTTTGTCCGTCGCCTGTATCAAGATCGACATCCGATGAAGCCGCCGGCAAGGCGCATTCATCGTGCCGCGGGGAAATCGGCAGGGCGAGGATGGCCTGGTCTTCGATCAATGCCGCCAGGTCGAAGTCCGGCGAGCCGAGCAGCGGCTCATCCGGCGACTCATCGATCGGCAGACCGTTGAGCGCAGCCTCGTCAGTGACGAAATAGAACTCGGCCTGCTCGTGCATCGGCACGTCGACCGGCATGCCACAACGATCGCAGCGCGCCCTGACCCAGCCCTCGAGTTGCAGCGTCGCCCCAGGTCGGCCAAGCTCGTCGATGCGGCCGTGGAAGTGGTAGCACAGCAAGCCACCCGCATCGACCAGCGTTTCGATCAGCCGCGCCGCCTGCGCGATCGGCAGCTCGCCACTGACCTCGCCGCCGCGTCTGGCGAGTTCCCAAACATCGCAATGTCCCGCCGAAGCCGTCGTCATCGGAGCCATCGGTGCGTCGCTACACTGGCAAACGCTGCACTACAGGGATCGACATGCCGCCGATCGTACTCGCCTCGACCTCGCCGTACCGTCGCCAGCTGCTGCAACGACTGGGGTTGTCGTTCACGGTACATGCACCAGAAGTCGACGAAGGCGCGCGCGAGGACGAGGCGCCGCTGGCCACAGCACTCAGGCTGGCGCAGGAAAAGGCAAAGTCCGTCGCTCGACTGCAGCCGGCAGCGGTTGTCATCGGCTCCGACCAGGTCGCCGACGTCGACGGCGAAGCGCTGTCGAAGCCCGGCACACATGAAGCCGCGCTGGCCCAGCTGATGCGCATGCAGGGACGTGTGATCGTGTTCCACACGGCGCTATCAGTCGTCGATTCGCACGGCCGCTGCCAGACCGATTCCGTGCCGACGATGGTCCGCTTCCGCTCGCTGCCCAGGGCACGCCTTGAGGCCTACCTGCACGCCGAGCGCCCCTACGATTGCGCCGGCGCGGCAAAGATCGAATCGCTCGGCATCACACTGGTCGAGTCGGTGACCGCGGACGACCCGACGGCGCTGATCGGACTGCCGCTGATCCGGCTCACCTCGATGCTGGCCGACTGCAACATCCGACTGCCCGGCGCATGAGCCATCCTGCCGGATCGTTGCTGCTGGTGCCGACGCTGATCGGTGCCAGTGTGCCGGAGGCGGTGCTGCCAGAACGGACGCTGGCGCTGGCGCGCGCCACAATAGTCTTCCTCGCCGAAAGTGCGAAGAGCGCGCGCGCCTTCCTGAAGGCGATCGGCCACCCGCGGCCGATATCCCAGCTGACCGTTATCGAGATCGGACACCGACCGGATGCTCGCCTGATCGATGCATGGCTGGCGCCGGTTGCCGCGGGTCACGATGTCGCGCTGCTTTCGGAGGCGGGATGCCCGGCCGTGGCTGACCCCGGCGCCGAAATCATCGCCCGCGCCCACCAGCGCGGTATTCGCGTGCGTCCTCTGGTCGGACCGAGCAGCCTGTTGCTCGCTCTGATGGCCGCAGGCATGAACGGGCAGCGCTTCCGTTTCGTTGGCTATTTGCCGCAGGATCGCCAGGCGCTGGCCAACACCATCGGCGAACTCGAGCGCGCCAGCCGCGGCAATGAAACGCAGCTGTTCATTGAGACGCCGTACCGCAACGAAAAACTGTTGCAGGCGTTGCTCGAACATGCCCGTCCCGACACGCAGCTGGCGGTCGCAGCGGACCTGACCACCAATGCCGAGCGCGTCGTTTCGCTGATGATCATGGAATGGCAACAATTGCCACCCCGGGATAGACCGCTGCTGGCGCGCCGGCCAGCGGTGTTCGCGTTGCTCGCCGCATCAGGCGGTCAGTCCCCGCCGAATGGGTTTCGAAGCGGCCGCAGGCCGGGCTCCGGCCGCCAGTAGACGACGCCTCCATCCTCGCTGACCTGCAGACGACGGAGCCCGCCACGCCCGGCGCAGGGGCCGCCGATACAGCCGCCGCTCGCCGGGTCATAAACCGCGCCATGAGTTGCGCAAATCAAGGTCTCGCCGTCGCTGTCGAAGAATTGCCCGGCTAACCAGTCCAGTTCCATTGCCACGTGGGCGCAACGGTTCAAGTAGCCATAGGCAGTGCCGTGGTAACGAACGACGAACGCATTGACCGTTTCGTCGCCCGCCTCGATGGCGAAGCGAAATCCAGACCCGCCTTCGGTCAGCTGAGCCGATGCGCACACCGCGATCAACGGCGTGGCATCAACCATCGATGCAATTCTGTCAACGAACTGAACAACGCCAGCGAACGGCAGGCGGCCAACTGCTCATAAGGATGCGCACCCTGCGTGAGCCCGACGGCGGCCGTATTCGCCGCCTCAGCCATCTGCAGGTCGTGCGTTGTGTCGCCGATCATCAGCGTGCGTTCGGGCGCCACCACCAGTTCTTCAGTCAGCTCGAGCAGCATCGCCGGGTGCGGCTTCGGGTGTGTCTGGTCAGCGCAACGGCTCGCCGCAAACTCGGCCCCGAGCCCCGCAGACTCGAGCGCCCGCTGCAGGCCACGCTGCGACTTGCCGGTCGCAATCGCCAGCAGCACGTCGGCGTCACGCAGTTCGGCGATCAGCTCGCGGGCGCCGGGAAACAGGACAAGCTCCGCTTCGCGCGCAAAGAAATGCACCCGATAGCGCGCGGAGAACTCGGCCACCCGGTCCGATGGCAGCGTTGGCACAGCGAGGGCCAGCGCCTGCTGCAACCCTAGTCCGATCACGTGACTTGCAGTCGCCTCATCCGGTACGGGCAGCCCGAGGTCGGCGGCAGCATCCTGGATCGCCCGCGCGATTGCGGCGGTCGAATCGCTCAGTGTTCCGTCCCAGTCGAACACCACCAGGTCGAAACGCTCATGCATTGCCGAGCCCCTTGAGATAATCGACACACTCTCGATCGAGCCCGCTTTCGATCGCGATCGGCTCCTGCGTCAGCGGGTGGCGAAAGCGCGTCGCCCACGCGTGCAGGAACATGCGCCGCAGCGGTCGGCCCGGATCGCCGCGCGCCACATGGCGGTTCAGCTCGAAATCGCCATACTTGTCGTCGCCGACAATCGGAAAGCCAAGGTGTGCCAGGTGCACGCGGATCTGATGCGTACGGCCGGTCTTCAGCTCGACTTCGAGCAGCGAAAACGCGCCGTAGCGCTGGCGCAGATTGACCACGGTGTGCGCGGCTAGGCCTTCATCGGCGTCGACGGCGACCCGCCGCTCGCCGCTGCGCGCGGTCGCCTTGAGCAGGGGCAGCCGCACATGCTGGCGATCATTGACCCAGTCACCGCCAACGAGCGCAAGGTAGCGCTTGTCGACTTGCCCCTCGCGCAACTGCGCGTGCAGCCCGAGCAGTGCTCGGCGCGACTTGGCCAGTAGCAGGATCCCCGATGTTTCGCGATCCAACCGGTGGGCAAGTTCAAGAAACGGCTGATTCGGCCGCGCCGCCCGCACCATTTCGATCAGGCCATGAGCAATGCCGCTGCCGCCGTGCGCCGCCAGACCGGCCGGCTTGTCCACCGCCAGCAGATGCTCATCCTCGAACAGCACCGGCGGCACCTGCGGCCGCACGGGCGGCGGCGCCGGCCGCGCGATGCGCAACGGCGGCAGCCGAATCTGATCGCCTTCGGCGAGCCGCTGATCGACCGCGGCGCGCGCCTTATTCACCCGGACCTCGCCGCTGCGAACGATCCGGTACACATGGCTCTGCGGCACGCCACGCGCCAGGCGCAGCAGGAAATTGTCGAGCCGCTGGCCAGCACCTTCCGGTCCTACCGTTATGTAGCTGACCCGGTCGGCGGCGATCGATGGGCCTGCAACGACCCGCCCTTTGGCGATTTCCGTCATCGTGTCGCTATACTTGCGCGCGCAGGCGTCAGGCGGCGCTGTTCAAGTCACGTGGCATTTGCAGGTTCTTGCCACCGACGAACCGGGACATTTTGAGGTGAGTCCCCGGCGTGTCGCTCTCGCCCTGCATTCGGTGCCGATTGTAGCGGTGCGTGCTGGCGAGCCCGAAGCGTTGCCCGCCCGCGAGTCGCTGCCGAATTTGATGGCCGACGACGGTGCAGACCGTCGTCGCCGAAAAAAGCTGTCGGCCACTGGCTTGCATTTGGAGCCGGGCTGTGGAGTTCAAAACAAGGAGCCGCGCCGCCCCAGGGTGTGGCCGGCTCGGCTGGATCGGATTCGTCGCTGCGCGCCGGACACTTCGGCGCCAACAAAGCAAAGCCAAGGTCATTTCGTGTTCAGGCTCATACCGGTAAGCGTCACATGCCCCGCGCGGCCCAACCGCCGCCGGGGGCGTGGGCGCAATGTCGCGGCAGATCCGCCGCTGGCCCGGCCCGCCCCACGTCTCGCCTAGCCCGCGCCGCGGCGTCCTCGATCCGGCACAACCGCGCCTGGCGGCGCACGGAGTGTTGAGATGAAGAGGATGCTCTTCAATGCCACCCATCCCGAGGAATTGCGGGTGGCTATCGTCGACGGCCAGCGGCTGGTCGACATTGATATCGAGACCGAAGGCCGCGAACAGCGCAAGTCGAACATCTATAAGGGCGTCATCACCCGCGTCGAGCCGAGTCTCGAAGCCTGCTTCGTCGACTATGGAGAGGAACGCCACGGTTTCCTGCCGTTCAAGGAGATCGCGCGCAGCTACTTCCGCCCCGGCGTCGATGTCGGCCGCGCCAAGATCAATGAGGCCGTGCGCGAAGGCGACGAGCTGATTGTCCAGGTCGAGAAGGAAGAGCGCGGCAACAAAGGGGCGGCGCTGACCACTTTCATTTCGCTGGCTGGCCGTTACCTGGTGCTGATGCCCAACAACCCACGCGGCGGCGGCGTCTCGCGTCGGATCGAGGGCGAGGACCGGCAGGAGCTGCGCGAGGCGATGGATCAGCTTGATCTGCCCTCCGGCATGAGTGTCATTGCCCGCACCGCTGGCATCGGCCGCAGTCCCGACGAGCTGCAATGGGATCTGAATTACCTGCTGAAGCTGTGGCACGCGGTCGCCGATGCCGCCGCGCCGGTCTATCGCGACGAAGCCGGCAATTCGACCGGCGAAGCGATGATCGACGGCAAGCGCAACAAGCGGCTGAACCCGGCGCCGTTTCTGATCTTTGAAGAATCGAGCCTAGTGATCCGCGCGATCCGCGATTATTTTCACCCGTCGATTGGCGAAATCCTGGTCGATACGGACGAGGTCGCCGAGCAGGCGCAGCAGTTCATGGCGCACGTGATGCCTGACATGGTCGGCCGTGTGAAGCGCTACAAGGACGATGTTCCGCTGTTCTCGCGTTTCCAGATCGAGCACCAAATCGAGACCGCGCACTCGCGCACAGTGCAGTTGCCCTCTGGCGGATCGGTCGTCATCGACCATACCGAGGCGTTGGTTTCGATCGATGTGAACTCGGCGCGCGCCACCAAAGGCTCCGATATCGAGGAAACCGCGTTGCGCACCAACCTGGAGGCTGCTGACGAAGCCGCGCGTCAACTCCGGCTGCGCGACCTCGGCGGCCTGATCGTCATCGATTTCATCGACATGGAGGAGCCGAAGAACCAGCGCGCCGTCGAAAACAAGCTCAAGGAAGCGCTGCACTTCGATCGCGCCCGCGTGCAGATGGGCAAGATCTCGCGCTTCGGCCTGATGGAGCTCTCTCGCCAGCGGTTGCGCCCGGCGCTGTCCGAAGGCAGCCACATCACCTGCCCGCGCTGCAACGGCGTCGGCGTCATCCGCGACACCGAAAGCTCGGCGCTGCACATCCTGCGCATCATTCAGGAGGAGGCGATGAAGGAGAGCACCGCCGCTGTCCACGCGCAGGTGCCCGTCGAGGCCGCGACCTACCTGCTCAACGAAAAGCGTGCCGATATCGCCAAACTGGAAGCGCGGCTGCGCGTTTCGATCGTGCTGATTCCGAACAAGTACCTGGAAACGCCGCACTACAAGATCGAGCGTCTGCGACACGACGACGAGCGCCTTGACCAGGCGAAATCCAGCTTCGAACGCGCCGAGTCGCCAGCGGTCGATACGCCGTATACGGCCGCCGCGGCCACGGAGCGCGCCAAGCCCAAACAGGAAGCAGTCGTGCGCGGCATCGTGCACGAGAGCCCGGCGCCGGTCATTGCCCCGGCGGTGCCGGCTGCGGCACCGGTTGTTGCAGCGGCCCCCGCGCCTGCGCCTTCCTTCCTGCAGCGTCTGGTTGGTTTCTTCACCGGCGGCAGCAGCGCGCCGGCGGCAACGCCGGCACCGCCGCCGGCAGTAGCAGCAGTCGCCGCCGCGACGCCGCGGTCCGAACGGGGCGAGCGCGGCAACGAACGCGGCCGCGGTCGCGGTGGTCGCGGCGGTCGTGGTGGACGGGGCGAGCGCGGGGAGCGACGCGAACGCGACGCTGTCGAGGATCGGGAGCCAAAGGCCGCTCGCCCGACGACGGAAGGCCGCGGCACGCAATTGCCGGTGACCCCCGCCGTAAGCGAGCCGCGTGAACGTGGCGAACGCCGGCGCGACCGATCCGCCCGTGCGCCCCAAGACAAATCGCGCGAGAAACAAGCCACCGCGCCGCCAGAAACCGCGATCAGCGCGCTGGCGCCTGCCCCGGGAATCGCGACTGTCGAGATGCCCGAATCAGGTCCGGCCGAGAGCGCAGCGAGCGGCGAGGAACGCCGTCGCCGCCGCGGCCGCCGCCGTCGCGGACGAGGTGCACGCGGCGAGGCCGAGCATGTCGATGCGCAGGTCGCCGAAACCGCGGACAACGTCGAGGCCACCGAGGCCGAGACGCCGGTCGACGTAGTAGCACTGCCGATCGAGCGTCCGGTTCACGCGCCCCCGCCGCCCGAGATGCCCGTTCCCAAGGCGCCGTTCATCGCCACCCCCGCTCCCGAGCCGCTGCCGACGGCCGCACCGATCTTCGTGCCGCCGGCGCCTAAGGTGATCGCCGCGGCGCCGATGCGCATCGAAGCCCTGGAGCCGATGCTCGAACAGGCGGGCCTGACCCTGGTGCAGACGGAGCCCATGAAACTCGCCGACGTGCTGGCACGCGTTGAGCGAGAACCTAAACCGGTTCGTCCGCCGCGCGAGCGACCCGTGCTGCCGCCACTTGATGTCGGGCCGCTGGTGCAGGTCGAGACGCGCCAAAGCGGAGCCGTGAGTCACTAACTGAGCATTGCCCGGCGACGGCGACCGGCGGGTCGCCGATTGCGCGATCAGTCGGCCCGCCGCGCTGCGGCGGCATCGCCAATCGGCACGACCGGCCGCCCAGCCGCTCGCCAACCGGCAAAGCCGTCGATCAGTGCGCGGGCGTCGAGCCCCATCGCGCGCAGAGTGGCGGCCGCACCCTGGCTCAGTTCGTGGCCGTGGGCGCAGACGATCACCGCTGGACGGTCGCGAGCGATGCCGTCCTTCCAATGGAACAGGTCTTCCGGGCGCAACCATGTTGAGCCGGGAATATCGGCACCGTCACTGCCGCGCACCGCTTCGCGACGCACGTCGATCAATGTGAAGGTCCGGCCCAATGCCTGCCACTCGGCCAGTTCACTGCTGCTGATGCGATCCATCTACCCCTCCTTGCATCAAGAAAGACCGAACGCGATTAGCCCGGCCGCAGCGCAAGCGGCGATCACCGGGATGACGCCGAGCCCGTAACGAAACAACGCCACCATCGCTGCTGCCGCGATCAGCAGCGCCGGCCATTCGAACGGCGCCTGCAGGCCATGCGGCCAGAACACGTGGTAGGCGAAGAACAGCGCCAGGTTGACGATCACGCCGACCACGGCGGCAGTGATTGCGGTCAATGGCGCGGTAAAGCGCAGATCGCCGCGCGTACCTTCGACCAGCGGCGCGCCCGCGAAGATGAACAGGAACGACGGCAGGAAAGTGAAAAAGGTGACGACGACCGCCGCTACCGTCCCGGCCCAAGCCAGCGTCTCGGCACCGAAGATTTGCTGCTGCCAGCCGCCGACAAAACCGACGAAGGCAACGACCATGATCAGCGGCCCGGGCGTGGTTTCGCCCAGTGCCAGCCCGGCAATCATCTGCTCGCCGCTAAGCCAGCCAAAGTGACCGACCGCGCCTTGATAAACGTAAGGCAATACCGCGTAGGCGCCGCCGAAAGTCAGCAACGCCGCCTTGGTGAAGAACCAGCCCATCTGTGTCAGCGTGCCCTGCCAGCCCACATATGCGAGCAACGCGCCCATGGCAGTGAACCATAGGGTCAGTCCGACCAGTATGGTCAGGGCGAGGCGGCGCCGCGAAAAGCGGGCGTGTAGCGGTGGCGGCGTGTCGTCATCGATCAGCGTCGCGGCGTGCACCGTTGCCTTGGCGCCGTGGCTGCCGCCAATGGCGAACCTTCCAGGCAACAGTCGACCGCCGATCACGCCTGCAACGGCCGCGCCGAGCACGATCGCCGGAAATGGCAAATGCAGCATGAAAATCGCAATGAACGCTGCCGCCGCAATCGCCCACAGCCAGGCGTTCTTCAGCGAGCGCGAGCCGATGCGCCAGGCCGCGTGCAGCACGATCGCCGTGACCGCCGGCTTGATGCCATAGAAGATGCCGGCGACCAGCAGCGTCTCGCCGAAGGTCAGGTAGATCCACGACAGCGCGATCAGGATCGCCAGCGACGGCAGCACGAACAGCCCGCCGGCGATCAGCCCACCCGGTACACGATGCAGCAGCCAGCCGATGTAGGTGGCCAACTGCTGCGCTTCCGGCCCCGGAAGCAGCATGCAGTAGTTCAGCGCGTGCAGGAAGCGGCGCTCGGAGATCCAGCGGCGCCGTTCGACCAGTTCCTGATGCATGACCGCAATCTGTCCCGCCGGGCCGCCGAAGCTGATGAAACCCAGCTTGAGCCAGAAGCGCGCAGCCTGCAGCAGGCTCACCGGTGCGGGTACCGGCTCCAGAGTCTGCCCAGCGGCTCCAATTTCGCTCATCTGAGCACCCCGCTGCCGACTGCCGCAGTCTCGGCTTGTCCCGAATCCGTTGCCGTTGAACCGCTGAAGGCCGCGTAAAAGGCGTCGAGCACGACGCTGGCGGCAGCCAGAAACGCATCGTCGTCGGCGTGCAGCTTGCGCAGTCCGCTCATCAGTGCCTCGAAGCCACTCGCCTCGGCGATCAGCGCGCCGCCGGCATCGAGCACATGAACGATCGCGCCGAGCCGCGCCAGTGCCGGGTCGGCGTCCAGCTCGAAGCTGCCCATCAGCACTTCAAAAGTCACGCGGCCCTCGACGTGCGTGAATTCGGCGCCGTCGAAATCAAAACCGACGGCGCGCGCGGGCTTGTCCGCCGGACGCTTCAGCCAAGCAAAACGCGCCTTCGGATCGACGAAGCGGCGAATGAGCCAGGCGCTGGCCACGCGATCGACCCACAGGCGCTGCCGCGTTGCCCAGACGCGACCGACATAGCGCTCACGCGGCAACCCGCGTGGCAGCCGGCTCACGGCACGCGGCTCGTCGGGCGAAATCGCGCGCTCGACTGCAGCGCGCAGATCGGCGAGCGCCTGTACCAGCTGCCGCTGGGCCGAGCCGGGAAAGTAGTCGACGGCGATCAGGGCGGCCAGTTCGTCCTCGTGTTCGCGCACACGACGGCGCAACTGCTCAGCCGGCAAGTCCGTCAGTTGCCGCAGCGAGTGCTGGGCCCGCGCCAGCAACGCCGCGTAGGCCTCGTTGCGATCGAACAGTGCGCGCCATTCCTGGTCCTGTTGCGTCTCCGCCAGCGCCTGCACCACATGGGCCTTGCCATCGGCTTGCCCCACAGCCTCGGCCAACAGGTCGAACGCCGCCCGCGCGCCTTCCGTGTCCGGCAGCAGATACACGCCGTCACGCAGCAGCGCCGACCCGCGCGCCTTCATCTCGCGCCAGATGCGCATGCGCAGCGCCGCGTTGCCGGTCGGCTGGGTGATCAACAGCAAGAGCCATTTGGATTCCATGGTTGTCACGTTTATAACGTACATGTTTTATTTAAAACATTCAAGTAAGATACCGATTCAAGACCCTGCGCCGGGCAGGGCTCCTGCTGACCCAGCGCGCCGGTAACATTTGCGGGCGGACGAACCCCTGATGACTGACCGAATCATTCCCGTTGTCGACGAACGTGCGGCCCTGCGCGTGCCGCTGGGGGCCGCCGTGGCGGCCGACGGGAACGTTGCCGATCAGTGGCGCCGGCCACTGCGTGACCTGCGCATTTCGGTCACCGACCGCTGCAACT
>JBFINI010000033.1:0-14186 GCA_041611275.1 Burkholderiaceae bacterium | reverse complement strand
TGGCCTGCGACTTCGACGGCGAGCAGCCGCCGGCGGCGCTGCGGCTGGCGCTGCGCCAGGGCGGTTGGCAGCGAATTCGCGCCTACGGACCACAGGCCGCCGAGCTGGCGAGCATGGCCGAGGGGCTCGGGGTGCCGATCGAAATCGCCGCCAGCCCGATCGACGCCAACGCCCCGACTGGCGCGATCAACCTGCTGCAGGGCGCTTTCGCCCGCGGCGGCGTATTCGGCGATTTGGCGCTGCCGCGCTTTTCCGCGCGCGCCTGGAAAGCGCCGCTGGCTTGGGCCTTGGTCGGCGCCGCGGTATTTGTCGTCGGCATGAACGGTTACTGGCTCAAGCTGCGGGCCGAGGCCGATGAATTGCGCGCGCGAATGGCCACCGCCTTTCGCAGCGCATTTGCCGACGCGGAAATGGTCGATCCGATCGTTCAGGCTCAGCGCGAATTGGTCCGCCTGCGTGCACGTGCCGGTCAGACGTCGGCGGGGGATTTCACTGCGCTGAACGCGCAGGTTTCACAGTTGCTTTCATCGGCGCCGGTGGGCATTGTGGCCAGCGTCGAGTACCGCGATGCCGCGTTGCAGATGAAGTTCAAGTCGCCTCCCGATGCGCAGTTGCAGAACCAATTGCGCGCCCAAGCCGTCCAGCAGGGACTGCAATTGCGGTTTGATGGCGAAGGGGCGGCCCGCGTGACCGCCAGCGGAAGCTGACGATGGATGCCGTACGCGAATTCTGGTCACAGCGCGCCCCGCGCGAGCGCCTGCTGCTCATCGCGGCAGCCTCCGTGGTGTTGCTGGCGATCCTCTACATGGCGCTGATCGAACCGGCCGCATCTGGAATCAAGCGGCTCGAACGCAGCCTGCCTGTGGCGCGGACGCAGGCGGTGCAGCTCGAACAGCTGCTGGCCGAGGTCGCCGCGCTGAAGGCGAAACCGCAGGTGGCGGTGCTGCCAGCGGCCGAGGCGCGAGCGGCGTTGGACAAATCACTCGCCGCGGCAGGTCTGAAAGCCGAGCGGATCGTGCCACTAGCTGACGGCGATCTGCAGATCACTTTTGCCAATGTGCCCTTTGCGGTGTGGTCGACGTGGCTGGCCGGTGCCGAACGCGAGCTCGGGGCCAAGGCCGGCGTGGTGACCGCTCGCGCAACTGGTACACCCGGCGGCGCCGACATCGAGATGTCGTTGCGCCTGGCGCGTCGCTAGCGATCTGCCGGCCGATGCTGCGCGGTGTCCTTTACGCGTTGATCGCAGCGGTGAGCGTCGGCGCGACGGCACTCGTTTTCGGCCCGGCGCAGTGGGTGGCCTCGGCGGTCTCGCGCGCTACGGGCGAGCGTATCGTGCTGGCTGAAGCCACCGGATCGATCTGGCGTGGCCAGGCTACAGTGGTCTTGTCGCCGGGTCAGGATGCGAGCATCGCCCGCGTCAGCCTGCCTGAATCGCTTTCCTGGCGGTTGTCACCGTGGCGATTGCTGACCGGCACTGTCGACCTGACCCTGTCGCACCCGTCGGCGTTGCTACAGCCAATGCAAATGCGGGCGAACGTCGCCGGGCGGGTCGAACTCGGCGCCACGCGCGTCCGTTTGCCGGCGTCATTGCTGGTCGGCCTCGGCGCACCGTTCAACACGATCCGGCCGGGCGGCCTGCTGAGCCTGAACTGGCAGCGACTCGAACTCGAACGTGGGCGCATGCAGGGTGACCTGGTCGGCGAATGGCAGTTCGCCACCAGTGCGCTGACCCCGGTCGCCCCCTTCGGCCACTACCGATTGATGGTCGAAGGGGGTTTTCCCAACACTCGACTGAAGCTATTAACCCTTTCGGGGCCCCTTGAGCTGACCGGCGATGGCACAATCAACGAGGGTGGGCGCTTACGGTTCTCGGGCCGCGCGCGCGCCGCGTCGAGTGCCGACGCCGCGACCAAAACACAACTGTCCGGTCTGGTTTCGTTGCTGGGCCGGCGTGATGGCGATTCGGCCATTCTCAGCTTCGGACAATGAGATGACAGCACCGCGCAACGGCGCGCCCGCTTCCCGCCCTCGCCCCTGGGTTCGAAAACTTCTTCTGCTGGCCGCTTCGCTGCTCGGCCTGGCCTCGGCGCCGCTGCCAGCGTATGCGCAGGCGGCCGCCCCCGCCGCCCGCGCCGAAAGTGCCCGCGAAGGGGTAATGCTGAATTTCGTCGGCGCCGATCTGGACGCCGCCGTGCGTGCGATTGGCCAATACACCGGCCGGCAATTCGTGATCGATCCGCGCGTGCGTGGCACCCTGACCCTGATCACCGAGCGCCCGGTGACCAAGGCACAAGCCTACGAGCAGTTGCTCGCGGCCCTACGGCTGCAGGGCTTCACGATCGTCGAGCCGTCACGGCCGGACGGCATCGCTCGCATCGTGCCGGAAGCCGACGCCAAGTTGCAGGGCGGCCCGGTCGTGGTGCCAAGCACGCCGACACCGCGCGGTGACCAGGTGATCACCCAAGTGTTTCGCTTGCGTTACGAATCGGCAACCAACCTGGTGCCGGTCCTGCGGCCGCTGATCGCGCCGAACAACACGATCTCTGCCTATCCGGCCAACAACTCGCTGGTCATCACCGACTACGCCGAGAACCTGCGCCGCATCGGCCGCATCATCGAAGCGATCGACGCGCCGGCGGCAGCGGAAAGCGAGATCATCCAGCTCAGACATGGCCTGGCTGTGGACATCGCCACCATCGCTAGCCGCGTGCTCGACGAAGGCGCGCGCAGCGCTGGCCAGGCCATCGACGGCGGCCAGCGCATCCAGATCATGGCCGAGCCGCGCACTAACGCCCTGATCGTGCGCGCCGCCAGCGCGGCCCGACTGGCGCTGGCCAGGCAGCTGATCGAGCGGCTCGATCAGCCGAGCCTGACGCCCGGCAACATCAACGTCGTCTACCTGCGCAACGCCGAGGCCACCAAGCTAGCGCCGCTGCTGCGCGCGGTGCTGGCCAGCGATCCGTCGTTCGTGCCGCAGGCGAGCGCGCCGGCGCTGTCCGGCACGACGATCGCCGGCAGCCAACCGGGAATGCCCGGCCAGCCGCTGCAGCAGGCTGCGCCACAAGTCCCGGCGGCCACCAGTGGTGGCAGCGGCGGCGGTGCCTCGCTGGCCGGGATGATCCAGCCCGACGCGGCGACCAATTCGCTGATCATCACCGCGCCGGAGCCGCTCTACCGCAATATCCGCACGATCATCGAAAAGCTCGACGTCAGGCGCGCGCAGGTGGTGATCGAGTCGCTGATCGTCGAGGTGCAGGCGGACAAGGCGGCGGAATTCGGCATCCAGTGGCAGGATCTGTCGGGGCTGAACAGCACCAACACGCGGGTCATCGGCGGCACCAATTTCGGCGGCACCGGCACCAACATCATCGGTGTTGCGGCCGACCCCAGCTCCGCCGGCACGGGCCTGAATATCGGCGTGATCCGCGGCTCGGTGAACATCCCGGGCATCGGCACGATCACCAACCTCGGCTTCCTGGCGCGCGCCTTGGAGACCAAGGCCGACGCCAACGTGCTGTCGCAGCCGAACATCCAGACACTCGACAACGAGGAAGCCAAGTTCCTGGTCGGCCAGAACGTGCCCTTCGTAACCGGCTCGTTCACACAGACCGGCACGGCGGCGACCAACCCCTTCCAGACCTTTGAACGGCGCGATGTCGGCCTGCAACTGCGCGTCAAACCGCAGATCTCCGAAGGTGGCGTGGTGCGGCTGGCGTTGTATCTGGAGATTTCCTCGGTGGCACCGTCGACCGCCAACGGACAGCTGATCACCAACAAGCGCAGCTTTGAATCGGTGGTGCTGGTCGAAGACGGCAATTTCGTCGTGCTGTCCGGTCTGATCGAGGATCGGGCCAACAATACACAGAGCAAGGTGCCGCTGCTTGGCGACATACCGTGGCTCGGCGGCCTTTTCCGCTATGAGAATCGCGACCGCAGGCGCACCGAGACGATGGTCTTCCTGCGCCCGATCATCGTGCGCGACGAGGCGACCTCGACCGCGCTGGCCAGCGACCGATACGAGTACATGCGCACGCAGGTGGCGCGCTCGCAGCCGGCCGATTCGCTGATCTTTCGCGACCTCAACATCCGGCCGCTGCCGTCGGGGCCACAGCCGCAACAGGTCAAGCCCGAATCGTCCGCGCCGACGCCGGCTCCAGCCGCGGTACCCGTTCCGGTGCCCGCGCCTGCACCCGCAACGCCGCCGGCCGAAACATCGCCGCCCGCCAGCCAGAGCACGACTGCACCCAGTAGCAGCGCCGCACCCAGCCCGACAGGTCCGTTGAGCGGCGCCTTCGCCGCGTCGACCGGCACGACGCCTGCATCCGGACCGCAGCATCTGGTACAGGTCGCAGCGTTGGGCGACGTGGCCCGTGGCCGGCAGCTGCAGCAGCAACTGCGGCAGGCGGGGTTCGATGCCTACTGGGAAAGCGTGAAAACGTCGACCGGTGAGATCGTGCGCGTGCGGGTGGCCGTCGACAGCGCGCGTCGCTCGCTCGACGACACGCTGGCCGAGCTGCGCCGGCTCGGCTACAGCCCGGTCCTGGTACAGAAGTAATCAGGGGACCTCCCGCAGGGCGAAGGGGCAAGATGACCACCGCGCAGCGTTACGTTCCCTACGCCTTCGCACGCGACAACGCAATCCTGCTTCGCCCGCAAGGCGAGCGCGACGCCGAGGTATGGATCTCGGAGGCCACGCCGCTGGCCGCGCTGAACGAGGTGATGCGCGTGTTCCCCGGGCGCGTCAGGCCGGTGGTGGTCGAACCGCCGGCACTGGCCGATGCCATTGCGCAGACCTATGCCGGCGGCGAAGGCTCGGCGCAACAGATCGTTGGCGACATCGAAGGCGAGTTCGATATCACGCGCATGATGGCCGAAGTGCCGGATATCGAGGACCTTCTCGAAACCGAGGACGACGCGCCGATCATCCGCATGATCAACGCACTGCTGACGCAAGCGGCGCGCGACGGTGCCTCCGACATCCACGTCGAGCCGTTCGAGAGCTATTCGATGGTGCGCTTCCGCGTCGACGGCACACTGCGCGACATCGTGCGGCCAAAACGCGCACTGCACTCGGCGCTGGTTTCGCGCATCAAGATCATGGCGCAGCTCGATATCGCCGAAAAGCGCCTGCCGCAGGACGGTCGCATCACGCTGCGCGTCGGCGGTCGCGCGGTCGACGTCCGTGTCTCGACTCTGCCGACCGGTCACGGCGAACGCGTCGTCCTGCGTCTGCTTGAAAAGGATCTGTCGAAGCTGAACCTCGAAGCGCTCGGCATGGCCGAACGAACACTTAAGCGTTTCGACTCTCTGATTCACATGCCGCACGGCATCATCCTGGTCACCGGGCCGACCGGTTCTGGCAAGACCACGACGCTGTACGGCGCGATCCGCCGGCTCGATCACACCACGACCAACATCATGACGGTCGAGGACCCGATCGAGTACGACCTCGAAGGCATCGGCCAGACCCAGGTCAACCCGAAGATCGAAATGACTTTTGCGCGTGCATTGCGCGCGATCCTGCGCCAGGACCCCGACGTGGTGATGGTCGGCGAGATCCGCGACCTCGAAACCGCGCAGATCGCCGTGCAGGCATCGCTGACCGGGCATCTGGTGCTGGCGACGATCCACACCAACGATTCGGCCAGCACCGTGACCCGGCTGATCGACATGGGCATCGAGCCGTTCCTGCTGTCCTCGTCGCTGCTCGGCGTGCTTGGCCAGCGGCTGGTACGCAAGCTGTGCCCGCATTGCAAGAAGCCGGACGCCGGCGGTAACGGCTTCCTGCCGGTCGGTTGCGACAAGTGCAGCCACACCGGCTATCTCGGCCGCACCGGCATCTATGAGTTTCTGCAGGTCGACGAGGAAATGCGCCTGCTGATCCACAACGGCGCCAACGATGTCGATATCCGCCGGGTCGCCGAGCGCGCGGGCATGAGCACGATGCGTGCCGATGGCTTGCGGTGGGTGCGCACGGGCGTCACCTCGCACGAGGAGGTCGTGCGGGTGACGAGGGAATGACGGCATTCAGGTTTGCCGCCGCCGATCCGGCCGGCAAGGAACAGAACGGCGTCATCGAGGCCGATAGCGCCCGCCTGGCGCGGCAGCTGCTGCGCGGGCGCGGACTGCTGCCGCTGACCGTCGAACCGGTCGTCGCCGAGGGGCAGAAGGCGGCGCTGCAACTGTCGCTCGGCCGGCGACTGTCGCAGACCGAACTGGCGGTCATCACCCGACAACTGGCCAGCCTGCTCGGTGCCCAGCTGCCAGTAGCCGACGCGCTGACCGTGATGGTCGAGCAGAGCGAAAAGCAGCAGGTACGCGAACTGATGGCCGCCATCCGCACCGATGTGCTGGGCGGCACCTCGCTGTCACGCGCTCTGGCCCGTCATCCGCGGCAGTTCCCGGACATCTATCGCGCGCTGATCGCCGCCGGCGAGGAATCGGGCAAGCTCGGCTCGGTGCTTGGCAGCCTCGCCGACTACGTCGAGGAGCGCGCCAAGCTGCAGCAGAAGATCACGCTGGCCTTCGTCTATCCGATCATCGTCACCTTGGTGGCCATCGCGGTAGTGATCGGCCTGCTGACTTATGTCGTGCCGCAGGTGGTGCAGGTGTTCGCCAACACCAAGCAGGCGCTGCCGTTCCTGACGCGGGCGATGATCGCCGCCTCCGACTTCGCGCGCGCCTATGGCTGGGTGGTGCTGGCGGTGGCAGCCATCGCCGCCTTCATCGCGCATCGTCTGCTGAAGGTCGAGACGATCCGCATGGCCTGGCACCAGCGGCTGCTGCGGATGCCGGTGGTCGGTGTGCTCAGCCGCTCGCTGAACACGGCGCGCTTCGCGAGCACGCTGGCGATCCTGGCCGGCAGCGGCGTGCCGATGCTGCGCGCGCTGCAGGCGGCCGGCGAAACCGTCAACAATCTGGCCATGCGCACGCGTGTGCTCGACGCGACGCAACGCGTACGCGAGGGCTTTTCACTGGCCCGCGCCCTGCGTGCCGGCGGCGACGAGGAAAGACAACCAGGCCGCGCTCGCCTGTTTCCGCCGGTGCTGATCCACCTGATCGCCTCCGGCGAAGCGACCGGCAAGCTGCCCGAGATGCTCGGCCGCGCAGCCGATATCCACGCCCGCGAGGCCGAGCGGCGGGCGCTGTTTTTCACCTCGCTGCTCGAACCGGTACTGATCCTGACGATGGGCGTGGTGGTGATGCTGATCGTGCTGGCGGTACTGCTGCCGATCATCGAAATCAACCAGCTGGCGCGCTGAGACCGCTGGCCCCTCGCGACGCGCCGCAAATCGTCGGCCGGTAACATCCGCGCCCATGCTGCGCCCCTCGCTCGATCCCCTGCCCGCTTCGCGCATCCGCGAAGTGGCCAACGCGGCTATCGGCCGCGCCGACATCGTCAAGTTCTGGTTCGGCGAAGGCGATCTGCCGACGCCGGAATTCATCCGCGCTGCCGCCAAGGCCTCGCTCGATGCGGGCGAGACCTTCTACAACCACAACCTCGGCATGATCGAGCTGCGCGAGACGATCGCCGGTTACATCAACCGGCTGCACGCGCCGCGCGTGCCGGTGCAGGTCGATCGCCTTGCGGTGACCAGCGCCGGCGTCAACGCACTGGCGCTGGCCGCCCAGGCGCTGTTCGATCCGGGCGACCGCGTAGCGATCGTCACACCCGTTTGGCCGAACGTCACCGCGCAGCCGGCGATCATGGGCGCCGAAGTCATTCGCGTGCCGCTGACCTGCAACGCCGGTCGCTGGTCGCTCGATTTCGAGCAGCTGATCGATGCAGCACTGCCGGGCACGCGCGCAGTGGTCGTCAATTCGCCAAACAATCCCACCGGCTGGACGATGTCGCAGGCCGACTGGGACGCGCTGCTTGCGCACTGCCGTCGGCACGGCATCTGGCTGATCGCTGACGACGCCTACGAGCGGCTCGCCTTCGATGGCGGCGCGCATGCGCCGGGCGTGCTGGAAAGAATCGATCCAGACGAACGTTTCCTCTCCGCCAATACCTTCTCGAAGAGCTGGACCATGACCGGCTGGCGGCTCGGCTGGCTGCTGGCGCCGCGCGAGTTCATTGCCCGCTTTGCCAAGCTCGTCGAATTCAACACGTCGTGCGCGCCGCCGTTCGTGCAGCGTGCCGGCATCGCGGCGATCGAGCACGGCGATGCGCTGATCCTTGAGACGCGTGCGCGCCTGCTGCGCAATCGCGACCGGCTGGTGTCGCAGCTGGCGCGCGTGCCCGGCGTCGAGTGCGCGCCACCCGACGGCGCGATGTATCTGTTCTTCCGCATCAATGGCGCGAGCGCCGACAGCCTCGCCTGCGCCAAGCGGCTGGTCACCGAGGTCGGCCTGGGATTGGCGCCCGGTGTCGCCTTCGGACCCGAGGGCGAGGGCTATCTGCGCTGGTGCTTCGCCGCGCAGGAAAGCCTGATCGACGAAGGCGTGCGCCGGCTGGCGCGTTACCTCGGCTAGCCGCGCATCCCGCAGGCCAGTCAGCGCAGCCGTTCAACGTCGGCGTCAAAGAGATAGCCGGCGCCGCGCTCGGTGCGGATGTATTGCGGATGCGCGGGATCAAGCTCGATCTTGCGGCGCAGGCGCAGGATCTGCACATCGATCGAGCGGTCGTACACCTCGGCGTTATGCAGGCGCGACAGATCGAGCAGCTGGTCGCGCGAGAGCACGCGCCGCGGCGCCGACAGGAATGCCGTCAGCAGGCTGAACTCGCCATTGGTCAGATCGACCGCCTTGCCGCCGGCGGCCTTCAGCTTGCGCAATCCCAGGTTCAGTTCCCACTTCCCGAAGCGAAACGCGCGCACCTTGGCGATCTCGTCGGCCACCGACGCCGCCGCCTTCGCCCGCCGCAGTAGCGCGCGGATGCGGGCCAGCAGTTCGCGCGGCGAAAACGGCTTGGTCAGGTAATCGTCGGCACCGAGTTCGAGGCCCATCACGCGATCGGCCTCATCGACGCGCCCGGTCAGCATCAGGATCGGGATCGCCGATTCGGCACGAAGCCTCTGCGCGATCTGCATGCCATCTTCACCCGGCAGCTTGAGATCGAGAATGACGAGATCCACCGTTTCCCGCGCCAGCGTCGCCGCCAGATCCTTGCCACTCGCCACCGCGGTCACGCGCAGTTCGTTGCGCGTCAGATAATCGACGATCAAGGCGCGCAGCGACGGATCGTCATCGAGCGCCAGCACATGGGGCTGGGAAGTATCGGCGCCGGTTGCACCAGTCAGCCATTCGCGCGTGCTGAGCGAATCGTTCATGAAACTTCCCTCGCCTATTGGGCTCGGCGGTCAGCCGGTCTTGCCGCCCGCGGCCTCGCCACAATCCGCGGTCGCGCCGCCCGGAGAACTTCGCATAGATTCTGCTCCGGCAGAACTGCGCCGACCAGCCGCGCAATTACAGATGAAATCTGGTGGCGCTTGTGCGACATGGCACGACCACATTACGGTTATTCAATTGATGCATCGGGACGGCGCCGGGCAGGCAAGCCAGCGCCGCGTTCCGGGCCGTATGCGGCGGGCTCGCTCGCCCAAGGAGAAACAAATGATCGCAGTGTCGCTGGCGAAACCAACGGCTGCTGCTGTGCAAAAGGTCGCGCCGTGAACAGCGTGCCCGCCGATGCATCGCCGGCAACGGATGCAGGCGCTGCAACGCTGATCGAAGTCGTCGGCGCGGATCGGGTGACGCTGGCGCTGCTGCAGGAATGGCTCCGCGCGGCCGGATACCGCGTCGTCGAGCGTGATGGCGAAGGCGAAAGAGCGCCGACGAGGCCGGCGCTGACGATCGCCGATGTCCCCTTCGCGCGCCAGGGGGCGCCGGAACTCCTGCGCCGCATCGCGCAGCCGCATCCCGGCACACCCGTGCTGGCGCTGTCGCCGACCTTCTTCGGTAACGTCCGCTGTGACGGCGACTGTGCCCGTAAGCTGGGCGTGGCCGGCGTGTTGCCCAAACCGCTCACGCGCGAAGCCCTGCTCGCCGCCGTCGACCGCATCCTCGGTCCTGCGCGATGACGCCGGCGGCGACCGAGGCAAGCAGCGCACACACCTGGACGCGGCGCAGCCTGCCGCTGATCGGCGCGCTGATCGTCGCGGTGATCGTTGCCACCGCCGCGCTCGACCTGCACCGCACCTACTACATGGCGATCGACGAGACCGATCGCGACCTGAACGCGCACGCCCGCATCATCGCCGAGCAGACCGCGCGCAGCATCCAGGCGGTCGACGTGGTGCTGCGCCATGTTGCCGCCGAGTACCGGCGCGGCCGGCTCGGCCGGCTGAAACCCGACGAACTGCACGCCTACCTGAACGAACAGGCCGTTGGCCTGGTGCAGATCGACGGGCTCGCCCTGCATGATGCCAGCGGCGACGCGATCGCCATCAGCTGGCTGCCGGCGCGCGCCGCGGTCAACGTCTCGCAGATGTCGGGATTCCACGCGCTGCGCAACAATTCGCGGGCCGGGCTGAGTATCAGCCCGGCCGCGCGCAGCCCGAGCGATCAGCAGTGGATCGTGCCGATCGGCCGCCGACTGGAAACGGCCGGCGGCGAATTCGCCGGCGTGGTCGGCGCGCGCGGCCGCATCGAGTACTTCGAGGCGTTCTACCGCGACGTCCGCCTCGACCAGGGCGCGACCATCGTGCTGATGCACAGCGATGGCACGCTCATCGCGCGCCACCCGCGCATCGACTCGGCAATCGGCCAGCACTTCACGCTGCTGTTCGAACTGCACCAGGCGCGCACCAACGGCCAGCGCGGACCGATCCGCACCGTCAGCCCGATCGACGGCGTCGACCGCTTCGCGGCGCTGCGCTCCGTGCCCGAGTATCCGCTCGAGGTCATCGTCACGCGCGACGCCACCGTGGCGCTCGGCCGCTGGCGCGAAGCGGCGTGGGGCACCGCGGTGCGCACGCTCGGGCTGGCACTGCTGGCCACGCTGCTGATGGCGATGCTGATGCGCCAGTTCGCGCGGCTGGAGGCCGCCCGGCAGGCGCTGGATTCGGCGCGCGAGCGCTTCGCGCTGGCGGCGGCCGGCTCCGACGACGGCATCCTCGACTGGGACATTCCCGGCGAGCGCGTCTACGCCTCGGCGCGGGCGCGCGAAATCCTTGGCCTCGCGCCCGGGCCCGAGTGGCAGTCGCGCGAACAATGGTTCTCGTCGCTGAATTTCCATCCTGACGACGCGCAGCGCCGCACCGTCGACATGCAGGCCCACCTGGCCGGCGCGACGCCGGTGTACACGGGCGAGTACCGCATCCGGCTCGACGACGGCCGCTACCGCTGGGTCCGCTTCCGCGGGCTGTGCACGCGCGATGCCGGCGGCGGCGCCGTGCGCATGGCCGGATCGGTCAGCGACATCGACATGCGCAAGCGCGCCGAGGAATCGCTGCGCGAGTCCGAGCAACGCTACGCACTGGCGATGACCGGCTCCGCCGAAGGCCACTGGGTGTTCGACGTGGCCACCGATGCGATCTACGTTTCGCCGCGGCTGAATGAACTGTTCGGCCTGCCGGTGGATTACGCACCGCCGAACCGCACCGAATACATGGCCAAGATGCCGCTGCATCCCGAGGATCGCGCCCGGCTGCAGCAGGCGGTCGACGATCACGTCGCCGGGCAAACGCCGCGGCTCGACGTCGAATACCGCGTCTTGCGCGATGGCGAGGTCCGCTGGCTGCACGCGCGCGGCCAGTGCTTCCGCGACGAGGCCGGCCTGCCGCTGCGGATGGCCGGCTCGACGGTCGACATTACTGAGCGCAAGCGCACCGAAGAGGCGCTGCGCCAGTCCGAAGAGCGCTACGCGATCGCGATGACGGGTTCGAACGAGGCGCACTGGGTGTGGAACCTCGCCACCGACGAGATCTTCGCTTCGCAAAAGCTGAAGGAAGTGCTGGGCATCGCGCTCGACGAGCCGATCAGCTCGCGGCGTGAATTCTTCGAGCGTGTGCCGGTGCATCGCGACGATGTCGAGCGCCTGAGGCAATCGGTCAATGACCATCTCGACGGACGCTCCCCGCGCATCGACGTCGAGTACCGCGTCAGCAACGGCGACACCGGCGAGGTCCGCTGGCTGCACATGCGCGGACTGTGCTTCCGCGACGCCGACGGCAAGCCCGAGCGCGTGGCCGGCGCCACGGTCGAGATCACCGAGCGCAAGCGTGCCGAGGAAGCGCTGCGCGCCAGCGAGGAACGGCTGCGCCAGTCCGAACAGCGCTACCTGCTCGCGGTGGCCGGCGTCAATCAGGGCGTATGGGACTGGGATCTGGCCAGCGACACGGTGTTCATGTCGGCCCGCGCCCAGGCGCTGTTCGGCCTGCAGGCAGGAGAGCAGCGGCGGCCGCGCCATGAATGGATTGCGCAATGGACCTACCACCCGGGCGATCGCGACCAGGTCCGGCGCGCGCTGTCCGATTACCTGCGCGGCACCGCGCGCAGCTTCGAGGTCGAGTACCGCTTGCGACACAGTTCCGGTCAATGGCGCTGGTACCACGATCGCGGCGTTGCCCTGCGCGACGAGCGCGGCCAGCCGTATCGCATGGCCGGTTCAATCGAGGACATCACTTCACGCAAGCAGGCCGAGGCCGAGCGCGACCGGCTGGAAACGCAGCTGCGGCAGGCACAGAAGCTCGAAGCGATGGGCACGCTTGCCGGCGGCATCGCGCACGACTTCAACAACATCCTCGCCGCGATCCTCGGCTACGGCGAGATGGCACAGAAGGAAACCGCCGCCGGCACGGCGCCGCGTCGCCATCTCGACGCAGCGATGAGCGCCGGCATGCGGGCCAAGGCACTGGTCGAACGGATCCTCGCCTTCTCGCGCAGCGGCATGGGCGAACGGGTGCCGGTACATGTGCAGTCGGTGGTGGCCGAAGTGCTCGACACGATCGCCGGCTCGCTGCCCGACGGCGTGCAGCTCGAGCGGCAGCTGGCCGCCGGAGACGCCGCCGTGCTCGGTGATCCGACGCAACTGCACCAGGTGGTGATGAACCTGTGCACCAACGCGGCGCAGGCGATACGGTCCGAAGGTCTGATCGAAGTGACGATCGACACGGTGGAATTGAATGAAGCGCGCGTGGTCACCACCAGCAGCCTGCCCGGCGGCTGCTATGTGCGGCTGCGCGTCAGTGACAGCGGCGCCGGCATCGACCACAAGGTCCTAGAGCGGATCTTCGATCCGTTCTTCACCACCAAGGAAGTCGGCGTCGGCACCGGACTGGGGCTATCGCTCGTGCACGGCATCGTCACCGATCTTGGCGGTGGTGTCGATGTCGACAGCCAGCCCGGCATCGGCTCGACTTTCACCGTCTACTTGCCGCGGCAAGGCAACGTCGCCGCCCCTGCGCGCATCGACGCGCCGGTCGCTCAAGGCGCCGGACAGACGATCCTGCTGGTCGACGATGAACCGGCCCTGGTTCGGCTCGGCGAGGAGATGCTGGCCGAACTGGGTTATGAACCGGTCGGATTCACGTCGAGTCGGGCGGCGCTGCAGGAATTCAGCGTCTCGCCGGAGCGTTTCGATGCCGTGCTGACCGACGAGTCGATGCCGGAGATGACCGGCACCGAACTGACCGCGGCGCTGCGCCGGATCCGGCCGGAGATCGCGATCCTGCTGATGACCGGATTCGCCTCGCCTGAAATCACCGCCCGCGCGCGCAGCGTGGGCGTCAACGACGTTCTCGCCAAACCAATGGTCTCGCGCGATATCGCGCGCAGCCTGGCCAGCGCGCTGCATCGCTAGCGGCCGTCCACGGCTGACCGCGCCGACATCGGCACGCCGGCGCGCAGGGCACCGGCCGCGACGGGCCGCCCGACCGGCGTGACGCGCTTTTGTTACGTCTGCAATCCGCGCCCTGCGCACCGTAACGGCTGCGCCACGAAGACACAGGACGATGCGGTCGCGCTCACCTCCGCCACAGGTCTGCTGCCTCTCGGATTGAACGACCGGGACAGCCACGTCGCTTGTTTGGCGCGGTGGCTGGCGAACCTCATCCTCGGTCATCAGGGAACACGATCATGATCACGACTGAATTGCTCGCCCGGCGCCGATGGATCGTCGGCATTCCAGCCGCCGCGCTGCTGGCCGCCTGCGGCGGCGACCTGCTGCCGGCGCCGACGATCAGCGAGTTCAGCGCCGATCGCACCGACGCATTCGTCGGCGACACCGTGCGGCTGACCGCGCG
>JBFINI010000032.1:0-14290 GCA_041611275.1 Burkholderiaceae bacterium | reverse complement strand
CGCGGCGCCTGCGGCGCGCGGCCACCGTTTCGCAGCCTGCTCAAAGCAAGACGTACGCGCCTGATGACAGTCGCGCTAAACAAGCGAAGCCCGAACGCGCGCACTTGCTGATGAGCGCACCGGATTTCTTCGAGGTCTCGTATCGAATCAATCCGTGGATGGAGCCGGATCGCTGGCAGATGTCCGCGCCGCGACTGGCGACCGATGCGCAGCAGGGCTGGCGTCGATTGAAGGCAACGTACGAGCGACTGGGCGCGGTGGTCGAGGTCCAGGCGCCAGCGCGTGGCCTGCCCGACATGGTGTTCACGGCCAATGCGGCGATGGTGCTCGATCGCAAGGCGCTGCTGGCACGCTTCGCCTGCCCCGAGCGCCGCGGCGAGGAGGCGCACGATGGCGCGTTTTTCGAAGCACTGCGCGCCCGTGGCGTCATCGATGACGTGATCACGCCGCCGCCGGAAATGTTCTTCGAAGGCGCGGGCGATGCCCACTGGGATGCTGGACGCGGCCTGATCTGGGTCGGTCACGGACAGCGCTCCAGTGCCGGCATTCATGCGGCAATCAGCGAGTGCTTCGCAATACCGGCGGTGCCGCTCGAACTGGTCGATCCGCGCTTCTATCACCTCGACACCTGCTTCTGCCTGTTGTCGGGCGGCGAGATCATCTACTACCCGCCGGCCTTCTCGTTGGCAACGCGGAGACTGCTGCAAGAACTCGTCAGTCCCGAGCTTCTGATCGAGGCCGGCGATGACGATGCGCACCACCTGGCCGTCAACTCCGTGTGCCTCGGCCGCGACGTCGTCCTGTGCCACGCGTCGGCGGAACTGCGGACGCAGCTGGTCGAACGCGGCTACCGGCCCCACGTCGTGCCGCTGGAGTCATTCAATCGCTCCGGCGGAGCTGCCTACTGCCTGACGCTGCGGCTCGACCTGCAATCGCGGCCACGGCTTGCAAGACAGCCGCTGCTCATCGAGGACGATGCGGCCGAACCGCAGGCGGCCTGATCTTCGCTGCGTTTCGCTTTGACGACGTACGCGCTGCTGTGATCGCGGCAATCGTCCGAACGCTCGTGCCGGATTCCGGCTGCGCGAACTAGGACGATCGGCGGATTTCGAGTCATGAGCCCGTTGCGCACACTGGGCGGCGATGAACACGCCCCGAAATCCAGAGCTCCGCGTTGTCGGAACCGCCGAAGCAGACGACGGACGCGCAACGCTGCGCATCGACGCCGAGCGCCCGGTGCCGGCTCCGCCGGCAAGCCCGGAGCAGGCACAGCTGGCGCAGCGGCAGGCAGCGGAACGAGAACTTGACCGGCTGCACCAGGCTGTCGGCACCGAAACCGGTGCACTCGGCCAGCATCTGAACTGGCTGATCGGATCCCAGGCGGTCCTGATCCACGCCTTTCTGATGGTGTTCGTAATCAGCAGTCTCGGCGTGATTCCGCTAAATCACTGGCTGCTCGGCGGGCTGGCGTTGATCGGCATTCTCAGCGCCTTGGCGCTGCACGCCAGTATCGATCGCGCATCGCGCACGCTGGCCATGCTGGTCCTGCAGCGGCGCGCCGCCGAAAACGAACTGGCCGAGCTCAGCGGCCGTCCACCGACACTGCCTAAGGATGCCTCGAAGGTCAGCGGCTGGGCCGGGCCACTGTTCGTCGTGATCTGGCTCGGACTGCTCGCCAGCAGCGCCGCAATTCGCCTGTAACCACGGCGTTTGGCTGCCGTTCAGCCAGTCCAGTTCGGCTTGCGCTTGTCCATGAAGGCGGATACGCCTTCCTGCGCCACGTCGTCGATCATGTTGCAAGCCATGGTCTGACCGGCCAGTTGATAAGCCGCATCGATGCCCATTTCGAGCTGTCGGTAGAAAAGCCCCTTGCCCATGCCGATCGCCACTCCCGGTTTGGCGATGATCGCGTCGGCAAGCCGCCCTATTTCGGCGTCGAGTTCGCTGGCCGGCACGACGCGGTTGACCAGTCCGCGCGCGCGAGCCGTGGCGGCGTCGATGAACTCGCCGGTGACCAGCATTTCAAAGGCCTGCTTGCGACCGACGTTGCGCGACAGCGCCACGCTCGGCGACGAGCAGAACAACCCGACATCGATGCCGTTGACACCGAAGCGCGCGTTCTCGGCGGCCACCGCCAGGTCGCACATCGCCACCAACTGGCAGCCAGCCGCAGTGGCCACGCCGTGCACGCGCGCGATTACGGGTTGCGGCAGGCGCTGCATGGCCAGCATCAGCTTCGCGCAATCGGCAAACAGTTTTTCGTAGTAATCGCGCCTTGGATTTGACTTCATCTGCTTGAGGTCGTGACCAGCACAAAACGCCTTGCCGGCGCCGGCAATCACCAACACGCGCGCGTCCTTGTCAGCCGCCAGACGACCGACCGCTTCCTGCAACGCGGCCAGCATTTCCTCGGACAGAGTATTGAATTGCGCCGGCCGGTTCAGCGTCAGCGTGACGACGCCCCCGGGCGTTCGCGCTTCGAGCAGCAACGGTTCAAGCTGAGAGGAAGCTTGCGGAGCATTCATGGCCTTCTCCTTGGCAATTCGTTACGCAAAGCGATGGTTTCAGACATCGATCGCGGCCGCCGACTGTGCCTGCTGGCGCAGCAGGAATTTCTGGATCTTGCCGGTATTGGTCTTCGGGATTGGGCCGAAGACGAACTTTTTCGGTGTCTTGAAGCCGGCCAGGTGCGTTCGACAGTGCGCGGCCAGGTCATTGACGGTGACCTGCGCGCCTTCCTTCGGCTCGATGAAAGCGCAGGGAACCTCGCCCCATTTGGCATCCGGCATCGCCACCACCGCGGCGGTCATCACTGCGGGATGGCGATAAAGCACATCCTCGACCTCGATCGAGCTGATGTTCTCGCCGCCGGAAATAATGATGTCCTTGCTGCGATCCTTGATGCGCAGGTAACCATCCGGCTGAACCACGGCCAGATCACCCGAGTGAAACCAGCCGCCGGCGAACGCCTGCCGCGTGGCCGCGTCGTTCTTCAGATAACCCTTCATCGTGATGTTGCCGCGGAACATCACTTCGCCGATTGCCTCGCCATCACGGGCGACTTCCTGCAGCGTCTCCGGATCAAGCACCGCCACCGCCTCTGCCATCGGATAGCGCACGCCCTGCCGGCCGTTCTTCATTGCCCGCTCGCCGACCTCCAGCTGCTCCCATTCCGACTGCTTGGCGCACACTGCCGCCGGGCCGTAGACCTCGGTCAGGCCGTACACATGCGTCAGATCGAAGCCGAGCCGCTCCATCCCCTCGATCATCGCCGCCGGCGGCGCTGCGCCGGCGACCATCGCCTGCACCCGGTGCGTAATGCCCTGCTTCAGTTCGTCGGGCGCGTTGACCAGCAGCGCGTGCACGATCGGTGCGCCGCAGTAGTGCGTCACCCTATGCGCGCGGATCGCCTCGAAGATCGCCGCCGCCTCGACCCGGCGCAGGCAAACGTGGGTGCCGACCATCGCCGCCACCGTCCACGGAAAGCACCAGCCGTTGCAGTGGAACATCGGCAGCGTCCACAGGTACACGGGGTGATGCGGCATCGCCCACACCAGGATGTTCGACACCGCGTTCAGATAGGCGCCGCGGTGGTGATAAACGACGCCCTTCGGATTGCCGGTGGTGCCCGAGGTGTAGTTCAGCGCGATCGCATCCCATTCGTCGGCTGGCGGCTGCCAGGCGAAGTCCGTGCTTCCCTCGGCGATAAACGCTTCGTAATCGATCCCGCCGGTCCGCTCGCCGGGACCGGTGTACACGGGGTCGTCGACATCGACGACTTCAATCGGTCGGCCGAGTCGTCTCACGGCCTCACGCGCCGTGGCCGAGAATTCGCGATCGACGATGAAGATGCGTGCTTCGCCATGCTCGAGCATGAAGGCGACCGCTTCGACCTCGAGCCGCGTGTTGATCGCATTGAGCACGCACCCCGCCATGGGCACGCCGAAGTGCGCCTCGACCATCTGCGGGGTATTGGGCAGCATCACCGCCACCGTATCGCCGCGGCCGAGGCTGCGGCGGGTGAGCGCGTGCGCCAGCTGCCGGCAGCGCGCATACAGTTCGGCCCAGCTGCGCGAAAGCGAAGCGCCGTGCACGATCGCCACCCGCTGCGGGTAAACGCTCGCCGCGCGCTCGAGGAAGGTCAGCGGCGACAGCGCCGCGTAATTCGCGGCGTTGCGCGGCAGATCCTGGTCAAAGATCGTGTTGGTCATCTTTCAGAGTTGAGCAAGAGTGCGCACATGCGCCGCCACACTGCGGCCCAGCGCGCTGAGGTTGTAGCCGCCTTCAAGCGTGCTGACAATGCGGCCACTGCTGTACCGGTCGGCGACTTCCATCAGTTTGCCGGTCATCCACGCATAGTCGGCCTCGACCAGTCCGAGCTGGCCGAGATCGTCTTCGCGGTGCGCATCAAAACCGGCAGAAATCAAGATCATCTCGGGGGCGAATGCCTCCAGACGCGGCAGCCACTGGCTTTCGACCAGATCGCGCACCACATCGCCGCGTGTGCCGGCCGGCACCGGGATGTTGACCATGTTATCCGCATAGGACTCGGCGCCCGAATACGGATAGAACGGATGCTGAAAGAAACTCGCCATCAGCACGCGGCTGTTGCCAGCGAGAATATCTTCGGTGCCGTTGCCGTGATGCACGTCGAAGTCGATGACTGCCACGCGCTTCAGCCCATGCGCATGCAGCGCATGCAGTGCGCCGACGGCCACGTTGTTGAAGAAGCAAAAGCCCATCGCCGCCGACCGGCAGGCATGATGCCCCGGCGGTCGCACGGCACAAAAGGCGTTGTTCAGCTCGCCACGCATCACCCGATCGGTGGCCTCGACCACCGCACCGGCTGCACGCAGCGCCGCGTCCCAGCTGGCGCTGTTCATCGATGTATCGGGGTCAACCGGCTCATAGCCCTGCTTTGGTATTCTGGCGCGCAGCCGCTCGATGTAGTCGCGATCGTGCGCGCGCGCGATGACCTCGAGGCTCGCCGGCGGGGCGTCAATCGTCATCAGATGCGGCAGGAGTCCGACCGCAATCAGATGATCGTGCACCGCGGCCAGACGTTCGGGACTCTCCGGATGCCACGAACCCATTTCATGCGCGGCACACTGCGCATGCGTGAGAAAACCGGTATGCACGAGTCCCTGTCTCCCAGACCCTGCGGGTCGCCCTGTCTGCGGAAAGTCTAATGCTGGAAAGGATTAATCGCTGCGCCGGACAGATCAGTGCCGTGATCGTCGGCAAGGAACTGCAGATCCGCCTGAGCCTCACTTGTCTGCTGGCCGGCGGCCATCTGCTGATCGAGGATGCGCCCGGGGTCGGGAAGACCACGCTGGCGCATGCGATCGCGATCTCGCTCGGCCTGCCTTTTCGCCGCCTGCAGTTCACCAGTGACCTGTTGCCCTCCGACGTCATCGGCGTTTCCGTCTACGACCGCACCACCAGCCAGTTCGCTTTTCATCCGGGACCCATATTCACCGAGGTGCTGCTGGCCGATGAGATCAACCGCGCCAGCCCAAAGACACAAAGCGCGCTGCTCGAAGCGATGGAGGAAAGCCAGGTATCGATCGACGGCATGTCGCGGCCCCTGCCGCAGCCGTTCTTCGTGATCGCCACGCAAAACCCGCTGCACCAGGTCGGGACCTTTCCGTTGCCCGAATCGCAGCTCGATCGCTTTCTGATGTGCATCAGCCTCGGTTATCCGGACCGCGCCGCCGAACGTGCGCTGCTGGCCGGGCAGGCGCGGCGCGACATGCTGCGCGAGTTGCCGCCGCTGGCCCGACCGACCGAACTGCTCGAGGCGCAGGCGGCCGTCAAGCAGGTCTTCGTTTCCGAGGCCCTGCTCGACTATATCCAGTCGCTGCTTGCCTTCACGCGCAGCTCGGGGCGCCACGCGGAGGGCTTGTCGCCGCGCGCCGGTCTCGCACTTCTGGCGGCGGCGCGCGCCTGGGCCTGGCTCGACGGCCGCGGCCACGTCATCCCGGAAGACGTGCAGAACGTACTGCCGGCCGTCGCCGGCCACCGCCTGCATGCGGCGCAGCGCGAAGGCGGCCGCCTGCTGCACGGACAGGAGCTGGTCGGGCAGCTGCTGCAGGCCGTGCGCCTGCCCTGATTTCGCGGTCCCGGGTTCGGTATCGCGAACGCGGCTTTCGACAGCCTTTCCATGAGCCTCACCTCGCATCCGCTGGCCATCAAGATCGGCGACATGATCGGCGGGCGTCCCGGCATCGAGCACGGTGAAGTGCTGCTCGATCGCCGCCGTGTCTACATTCTGCCGACGCGAGCCGGCATCGTGTTCGCCGCAGCGATGCTGATGATGCTGTTTGGTTCGATCAACTATTCGCTGCAGCTCGGCTTTCTGCTGACCTTCCTGGTCACCAGCATGGCGCTGGTGGCGATGTATCACACGCATCGCAACCTGGCGCGACTGACGCTGACCGCGCACCGTGCGGAGAACGTTTTCGCCGGCGATCTGGCGACTTTCGAAATCACCGTGCACAACCCGACGCCCGAGGCGCGTCATGCGCTCGAGTTTGAGCCATTGCAAGCGAGCGGAACGCTGCGCGAGGCCCTGGGCCCGGACCTCCCGGTGCAGCCGATCACCAACGCCGATATCCCCGCCGCTGGCGCTCGCCAGGTGCGCATTGCGGTGGTCACCCGCGCGCGCGGGCGACTGCCGTGCCCGCGCCTGCGCATCGAGACACGTTTCCCTCTCGGCCTGTGGCAGGCCTGGGCGTATTACACACCGCCCTTGGCGGCGATCGTCTATCCGGCCCCGGAAAGCGACGCGCCCGCCTTGCCGACGGTGGCCAGTGCCGGAGTGGAACAGGAAACCGGCTTGGTTGTCAGCGGCGACGAATTCGCCGGGGTCCGGCCCTACAACGCTGGCGACCCGCTCAAGCGCGTGGCCTGGCGACTGGCCGCCCGCTCCGATGAGCTCACCGTCAAGCTGTTCGAGGCCTATGCCAGCGGCGAGGTGCAGCTGGGTTTCGCGACACTGCCGGCGTCGCTGACCGAGGAGCAGAAACTGGCGCGGCTATGCCGCTGGGTGCTGATGGCCGAGGCGCAGCAGGTCCGCTATAGCCTTGCCCTGCCCGGCCGCGGGCTTGAGCCGGGTCTGGGTGCCGAACATCGCGAGCGCTGCCTGACCGCGCTCGCTCTCTACGGCAAATCATGATGGCGACGCCTGCGCCGGCCCGCAATGGCCGCCTACCGCTCTGGCAGCGCGCGCGCGCGATTTTTGGCTGGCTGGCCGGAGCGCAGGTTTCCTCGGCCGCGCGCGAGCGGCTCGACATCATGGTGCTGCTGCTGGCGGTGGGCTTCGTCGCTGTGCCGCAGTTCGAACACCTGCCGTGGTGGACCATCGGCGTCATCGCCCTGCTGTGGGGCTGGCGCGGCTGGATCACGCTGCGCAATCGGCCACTGCCTGGACGGGTGGCAATGTGGCCGCTGCTGGCCGCCGCTGCTGCCGCCGTTTGGCTGCAGTACCGCACGCTGCTCGGCCGCGAAGCCGGCGTCACCTTCCTGCTGCTGCTGCTGGCGCTGAAGCTGATGGAGATGCGCGCCACGCGCGATGTCTTCATCGTCGTCTTCCTGTGTTTCTTCATCCTGCTGACGCAGTTCATGCACAGCCAGCAATTGCCGGTCGCGCTGATGACGCTGGCCGCCGTGCTGGCGCTGTTTTTCGTGCTGGTCAGCGTCAGTCTGAAGGACAACGACCTGCCCGCGGGCCGCAAGCTGCGCCTGGTCGGCATTCTCGCGCTGAAGGCCGTGCCGCTGACCGTTGTGCTCTTCGTGCTGTTCCCGCGCCTGGACACGCCGCTTTGGGGCCTGCCACGCGACGCTTTCGCCACTGGTACCGGACTGTCGAACTCGATGTCGCCGGGCGGCATCAACCGGCTGCTGCAGTCGCAGGACATCGCCTTTCGCGTTCGCTTTTCCGGCCCGCCGCCCGGCAATCCGTCGCTTTACTGGCGCGGGCCGGTGTTCGGCAGTTTCGACGGGCGGACCTGGTCGGCGCTGACGCAACGTCAGGTCACGCCACCACCGCTGCGCGTGAATGCGGCAACGGATTCGGCGATCGATTACACGGTCACCCTGGAGCCCAGTCAGCGCGACTGGCTGTTTGCCCTCGAGATGCCGGCGCGATTGCCCGACGAAGGCGATCTGCGTCCGCGGATGAACAGTGTTGGCCAGTTGCTGGCGGCCAGGCCGATCACGGCGCGGACCCGCTATGACGCACGCTCGTTCACGCGCTTTTCGTTCGGCCTCGAAGAAACCGCAGCGACGCTGCAGGACTGGCTGGCGCTGCCGCCAGGATTCAACCCACGCACATTGCAGTTCGCGGCCGATCTGCGCGCACGCCTGCCGGCGCCGGTCGACCCCAACGACCGCGCTGTCGCCGACGCGCAACGGGTGCAGGCAGTACTCGGACACTTCCGCGATGGCGGCTTCCGCTACACGCTGTCGCCCGCGCTGCTCGGCCGCAACTCGGTCGACGAGTTCCTGTTCGACACCAAGCTCGGCTACTGCGAGCACTACGCCTCGGCCTTCGTCGTCCTGATGCGCGCGCTCGACGTACCGGCACGCGTGATCACCGGCTACCAGGGGGGCGAGATCAATCCGGTCGACGGCTTCATGACCGTGCGGCAGGCCGACGCCCACGCCTGGGCCGAAGTGTGGCTCGCCGGCCGGGGCTGGACTCGCGTCGATCCGACTGCGGTCGTTGCACCGGTGCGCATCGAAGAGGGTCTCGGCGAACTCGCCCGCCAGTCCGGCGCCGGCGCGTTGTTCGCGATCGGCGACAATCGCAACGCCGTCTGGGTACGTGTGCTGCGGCAACTGCGCTTTAACTGGGAGGCGATGGAGAACTCGTGGAACCAATGGGTGCTCAGCTATTCGGCACAACGGCAGATGTCGCTGCTCGATCTGCTGGGCTTCGAGCCGAACTGGCGCGTGCTGGGCGTGCTGCTGTCGCTGGCCGTGTCGATCGTCGCGTTGGCGATGGCGATCGTTTCGCTGCGCCATCGAGTGCAACGCAATCCGCTGGCCGAGCTGGAAACGAGATTTCGACGCCGGCTGGAAGCGGCGGGCATCCGCTGTTCGCCGACCGAGGGGCCACGTGCGCTGGGCGAGCGACTGGCGCGGGAACTGGCACCCGCGTCTTACGCGCAGGCCGGCGTGATCCTGACCGGACTGGAACACTGGCGCTATTCGCCGGCCAGCCGCGCCGTGCCGGCCTCGGCACTGCGGCGGCTCCGTGCGCAGGTGCGCCGCTTCCGCGCTCGCCTGGCCGGCTGATGCCGGCGAACACAATCGCATGAGGCGACGGCAGCTGCTGCTGGCCGCGCTGGCGCTCGCCGGCGCCCGCCCTGCGCACGCCACGACGGCTGCCTTGTACACGCAGCGGGCGGAAGTCAATGCATTCATCGACACGCTTGCCGAGGAGCAGCGTATCGCGCGTGACTGGATCGAACGGGTCATCGCCTCCGGCCGCTATTCGGCCCGCGCCGAACGACTGATGACGCCGAGCCTGACCCCGGCGCCGCGCGACTGGAATCGATATCGTGCGCGGGTGCTCGATGCCGGCCGGCTGACCGAGGCAGTCGACTACTGGCAGCGCCATCAGCGCACGCTGGCCCGGGCCGAGAACGACTTCGGCGTACCACCGCCCATCGTGGTGGCGATCATCGGTATCGAGACGCTGTTCGGCCGCATCATGGGCAGCTTTCGCACGCTCGACGTATTGTTGACGCTGGCCTTCGACTACCCGCGGCGGGCCGCCTTCTACCGCGATCAGCTGGCGCATTTCCTCGTGCTCGGTTACGACGGTCGCCTCGACGTGCTGAAGCAGACCGGCTCGTACGCCGGCGCGATCGGCCTGCCGCAGTTCATGCCCAGCTCGATCCGCCGCTATGCGCTTGATTACGACGACGATCAGCGCATCGATCTCGCACGCTCGGCGGCCGACGCCATCGGTTCAATCGCCAACTATCTGCATCAGCAAGGCTGGCAGCGCGAGCGGCCGGTGATGTTCAGCGCGACCGCCGACGAGGCGATCACAGATCAGCTCGGTCGCGGAATTACCGCTGCGCGTTCATGGGCCGAAATCGCCGAACTCGGCGTGCGCATCGACGGCTACCTGGCGCCCGAGACACCGGTGCTGCTGCTCGATCTGCCTTACCTGCTGCCCGACGGCAGCACCGGCGTCGAATACCGGCTCGGCACCCAGAACTTGGCGACAATCCTGCATTACAACCGCAGCTACTTCTATGGCGCGGCGGTCGCCGAGTTCGCAGCGAAACTGCGCTCGCTGATCGAACCGCCGGCGCCGTCCGATACGCTCTGATCCCGCATCGACGCAAGCGCGCTCAGGCCGCCGGCAAGTCAGGCTGCCGGGCCGGCTGGGCGTCAGCGAACGCCGGCAGCTGCATGCAGGCATCGAAGATGCGCATGATTGTCGGCACGTGATCGAGCCGGCAGTCATAACGCTGCGCATTGAAGATCTGCGGCACGATCAACACGTCAGCCAGTGTGACCTCCTCACCGAGAACGAAACGCCCGCAGCGGCCCTGCGCGTTCAACTGCGTCTCGATCTGCGCCAGCCCCTGCTCGACCCAGTGTCGGTACCAGGTGTTCTTTGCGTCATCGCTCTGACCCAACGTCTTCACCAGATAACGCAACACCCGAAGGTTATTGAGCGGGTGGATCTCGCAAGCGATCGCCAGCGCGATGCTGCGTACGTAAGCGCGATCGAGCGGCTCGTGCGGCAGCAGCGGCGGTTGCGGAAATTTCTCTTCGAGATACTCGATGATCGCCAGCGACTGCGTCAGCGCCGCACCGTCATGATCAAGGACCGGCACCAGCTCGGCCGGGTTCAAGCGGCGAAATTCGTCCTTGAACTGCGCCCCATGCACCAGATCCACGGGCACGTAGTCGAATGGCAGACCCTTCAGGTTCAGCGCGATGCGCACGCGGAACGACGCGGAGGAACGGGCGGCGGAGTAGAGCTTCATCATTTGATCAACCTCACCAGCGCGAGAGAGAGAATCGGAAAGAACACCAGCAAGACGACGCGCACCGCATCGGCGGCGAGAAACGGCAGCACGCCGCGGAAGGTTTCGGCCATCGGCACGTCGCGCGCCATGCTGTTGATGATGTAGACGTTCATGCCCACCGGCGGCGTGATCAGACCGATCTCGACCACCATCAGCGCCAGCACGCCAAACCAGATCGCCTTTTCGGTCGGTTCGAGGCCGAAGAAGTCAAGGCCGAGGACAATCGGCAGAAAGATCGGAATCGTCAGCAGGATCATCGACAGGCTGTCCATCAGGCAGCCAAGGACGACGTAGGCGATCAGGATGGCGAACAGCACCAGCAGCGGGTCAACGCCGAGGCCCTGCACCCAGGTCGCCAGTTCGACGGGGAGCTGCGACAGCGCCAGGAACACGTTCAGCATGTCGGCGCCGAGCAGGATGAAGAAGATCATCGCCGTTGATTCAGCTGTCGACAGCAGGCATTGCAGCAATTGCCGGCGCCGCATGCCGCGCACTACGGCGATCAGTCCGGCGCCGAGGGTGCCGATCGATGCTGCCTCGGTCGGTGTGAACACGCCGCCATAGATGCCGCCGATGACGACGACAAAGATCGTCAGCACTGGCCAGACGTCGCGCAGCGCGCGCAGGCGATCGATCCACGAAAAGCGCGGCCCGGCCGGCCCGGAACCCGGGCGCAGACGCACGTAGAGCGCGATCGCCGCCATGTAGCCGAACGCAGCAAGCAGACCCGGCAGCACCGCCGCCGCGAACAGCTTGCCGATGTTCTGCTGCGCCAGGATCGCGTAGACAACCAGTACCACCGATGGCGGAATCAGGATGCCGAGCGTGCCGCCGGCAGCGAGCGCGCCGGTGGCCAGCCGCGGTGAGTAATTGTGCCGCCGCAGTTCGGGCAGCGCCACCTGCCCCATCGTCGCTGCCGTCGCCAACGACGAGCCGCAGATGGCGCCGAAGCCGGCGCAGGCGCCGACGCCGGCCATCGCCACGCCGCCGCGCCAGTGACCGATCAGCGAGGCGGCGGCACCGAACAGTCCGCGCGATAGCCCGCCTTGGGTGGCAAAGTTGCCCATCAGCAGGAACAGTGGAATCACCGACAGGTCGTAGACGGCGAAGCGGCCGTAAGCCGAAGTTTTGAGGTAGTTCAGCAGCGGCGACCAGCCGGTCATCGTCACATAACCGGCCACACCGACCAGGAACATCGCCGCGCCGATCGGCACGCGGGCGAGCAGCAGAACGACGAGCACACCGAACATCAGCGTGCCGAATTCGACCCCGCTCATGGATCCACGGCTCCCCGGACGGTCCGCAGCAACATCGCAGCCCGATACAGCGCGACGACGCCGAGCAGGGCGAACGACGGGACCATCGGCGCATAGGCAACCCACGTTGGAATAGCCAGCACCATGGTTGTCTCGCCGTACTGGCGCAGATCGAGCATGCCGAGCGACAGCCGCCAGGCGACGAGAAAACCGACGGCGGCAATCGTTAGGCTGCCCAGCACGTCGAGCGTGGCACGCAGCCGCGGCGGAAAATTGGCAGTTAGAAAATCCACCAGCACGTGACCGCCACGCAAGGCGCAGTACGGCAGGAACGCCGAGACTGCCATCGCCGTGCCAAGCTGGGCGATCTCGTAATCGCCGGGGATCGGCTGCGTCAGCAGCCAGCGGCCGAGGATCGATACGGTGGACATCAGCGTCATGCCGGCGAGCACCACGCCACCGGCCAGCGCAAAGCCGACCGCCAGCAGGTGCACGACTCGACCGATCCCGCGCGCAGGCGTGGCCGGCAATACGGATTCAGTCATGGCCAAGATCCGTCAATCGCCACGCGGCTTGCCGCACCGGTCGGCCGACCCAATGGCATTGCGCCAGCGAGTCGCGCCTCGAACCGTTCGGCTTTTTCACCCAACTGCGTTCTCGCCGAGCAGCGGGCACTCGCTGCCGAGACGACCTGGCGGCGCTTGCTTCTCGCCTACTGCGTCGGCGCTTTCTTCGGCGCCGGCTTGCCGCGCGCCGCTTCGTTGGTGGCGATCAGCGCCCGCGCATCGGCCAGCATCGCGTTGGCGTCGACACCGCGCTTGTTCATGTCGGCGAGCCAGTCACCGTACAGCCCGCGCGCCGCGCGTTCCCACTGTGACAGCTCGGTCGCCGGCACCATGTAGAAGGTATTGCCGCGATCGACGGCCGGCTTGCGCCCGGCAGCCTTCGAGCGATCCCATAGTTCGCCGAGTTCGCGCGACAGTTGCACGCCGCTGTTGCGGTCGATCACCGCCTTCAAGTCGGCAGGCAGACTGTTGTACTTGGCCGGATTCATCGCGAACAGGAACACCGCCGTATACAGCGCCGGCATCGCCGGGTCGGTCTCGGTGTGGAACCTGACCATCTCGTGCAGCTTGACGGAGGGAATCACCTCCCACGGCAGCACGAAACCGTCGATCACGCCCTTGGACATCGCCTCCGTGACCGCCGGCAGCGGCATCGAAACCGGAGTCGCACCGAAAGCGGCCAGCATGCGGTTCGTCTGCCGGGTCGGCGCGCGCATCTTCAAGCCCTTGAAGTCGTCGAGCGTCTTGATCTGCCGGTCACGCGTATGGACATAGCCCTGATCATGCACATTGAAGGCCAGTGGCCTGATGCCGGCGAACTCCTTGACCGCATATTTTTCGTAGAACTGCCAGGCCGCCTTGCTCGCCGCCTCGGCGCTGTGCGTCATAAAGGGCAGTTCGAACACCTCCATCATCGGGAAACGACCCGCCGTGTAACCGGGCAGCGTCCAAACGATGTCAGCCACGCCATCGCGCACCTGATCGATCAGTTGCGGCGGCGTGCCGCCGAGTTGCATCGCCGGATAGATCTGGCAGCGAAGCCTGTTGTTCGATTCCTTGGCGATCTTCTCGCACCACGGCTCGACATGATTCTTTGGCGGCATCGCGATCGGCGGCCAGAAATGGTGCACCTTGAGCACGATTTCCTGCGCAGCGGCATTGGCGGCGCCGGCGACGAGCGCTATGGCCAAGACGGCACGAGCGAGAGCAGCGAATTTCATCGGTTCGTCTCCAATCGGTAGGGCTTCAGGTCCGGCAGCGCAGCGCGGCTGGCCCGGTCAAATGACGCGCACGCGCAGCGTTCCGACGCCATCAACGCCGCCTTCGAGCACATCACCGCGGCTGACTGCGGCGACCCCTTCCGGCGTGCCGGTGAAGATCAGGTCGCCCGGGGCGAGCTCGAAATACTTCG
>JBFINI010000031.1:0-14472 GCA_041611275.1 Burkholderiaceae bacterium | reverse complement strand
TTGCCGTGCGTGAGCATTGCGCCCTTGGCCACGCCGGTGGTGCCGCCCGTGTACTGCAGGAACGCGAGGTCGTCGAGCGCCAGCGGCACGTCGTCGAGTGTTTGCGCTTGCCCGGCCGCGAGCGCGGCCTTGAAGGAAGTCGTGCCGGCAATGGTCCACGGCGGCACCATTTTCTTCACGTGCTTGACGACGAAGTTGGTCAGCCAGGCCTTGACGGGCGGAAAGAGATCGCCGATCTGCGTGGTGATCACCGTCCTGACCGACGTGCGGGCGAGCACCTGCTGCAGCGTCTGGGCGAAATTCTCCAGCACGACGATCGCGCTGGCGCCGGAGTCCTTCAGCTGATGTTCGAGCTCGCGCGCCGTGTAAAGGGGATTGGTGTTGACCACCGTCATGCCGGCGCGCAGGGCGCCGAACAGCGCGATCGGGTATTGGAGCAGATTGGGCAGCATGATGGCCACCCGGTCGCCGCGTTTCAGCCCCGCCACCTTCTGCAGGTAGGCGCCGAAAGCACGGCTCGCCTCGTCGAGATGGCGATAGGTGATCGACACGCCCATGTTGCCGTAGGCCGGCAGCTCGGCAAAGCGCGAGCAGCTTTGTTTGAAAATTTCTATTAGTGACGAATAGGCGCGGACGTCGACCTCAGCCGAAATGCCTTTGGGGTATTGCTGTAACCAGATCCGTTGCATCGCGGTCTCCACCGGCAAGTGCCTGGTCCATGGCAGGCCGCCCTTGCGACAGCGATTGGCCCGCCTGGCGGCGGCCCGCGCGGACGACTGAAGCTTGCACTGAAACGCCGCGAAGACCGTTCATCTTCGTCAAGCGGCACCGCTTTCGCGTTGGCGATAGCGCGGGGGGCGGCCGCGAGGGCGGCCAATACAGCCTTCGCGCTCAGGCGTCGAGGGCCAGAAAGACGTTGTTCAGCCCTTCGGCGAGCGTCGGGTGGGCGAAGATCGCCTCCTTCAGCGCCGTATACGGCAGCTTGCCCATCATCGCGATCTGCAGCATCGCCATGATCTCGCCGCCTTCGATGCCGAAGACGGTGCAGCCGAGGATCTGGTCGGTTTTCGCGTCGACGATCACCTTGATGAAGCCGCGAGACTCGTCCATTTCCAGCGCCCGGGCGACACCGTTCATGCCGATCCTCGCCACGCGGAAATCGAGTCCGCGTTCGCGCGCCGCCGTTTCGTTCAGGCCGACGCCGGCAAGCTGCGGGTCGGTGAACACGGTGTTGGGCACCAGCCGGTCGCCGAGCCGCGCGTCGACATTGGCCAGCCAGCGGTCGCGCAGGATGCGGAAGTCGTCGTACGAAATATGCGTGAACGCCGGTCCGCCCTTGACGTCGCCGACGGCGAAGATACCCGCGCTGCTCGTCTGCAGCGTGTCATCGACGGTGACGTAGCCGCCACGGTCGACGGCAATGCCGGCTGCCGCGAGACCGAGATCTTCGGTGTTCGGCCACCGGCCGACTGCGACCAGCAGGTGCGAACCGCGCACGGTCTGCACGTTGCCATCGCGCCGGAAGTGCACGGCAATGTTGCCGGCGCCGCCGTCTACGCGTTCGACCTTGGCATCGCATTCGATGCGCAGGCCGTCTTCGGCGAGCACCTCGCGCAGTGCCTCGCCCACATCCGGATCTTCTCGCAGGGCCAGCCGCGGCGCGCCTTCAAGCACGGTGACCTCGGCGCCAAAGCGGCGGAACATCTGCGCGAATTCGAGTCCGATGAAGCCGCCACCGAGCACGATCAGATGACGGGGCAGTTCGGACAGTTCCATGATCGAGGTCGAATCGAGCGCCGGCACGTCAGTTAGTCCCGCAATCGGCGGCTGGCTGGGCCGCGCCCCGGTATTGATGACGATCTTCGGCGCGGTGAAACGACGCTGGGCACCGTCGCGCAACTTCACCTCGATCGTGCGTGCATCGACAAAGCTCGCTGCACCGAAGACGAGTTCGACGTTCTCGGTCTTCTGCAATCGTTGGGTGCCGTAGTTGCGGAAGCGCTCGACAATGCCCCGCTTGCGCTCGACGACGCGCGCCAGGTCGACGGTCACCGGACCGGCATTGACGCCGTAGTCGGGGGCGCGGCGGGCCAAATAGGCAACGCGCGCGCTGGCCACCATCGTCTTGGTCGGCGTGCAGCCAACGTTGATGCAGGTGCCGCCGACATGTTCACGCTCGACGATGACGGTCTTCCAGCCGGCATTGGCCAGCGCCAGTGCCAGTGGTTTGCCGGCCTGGCCGGCGCCGAGGATCAGTGCATCGGCCTTCTCGATCGCCACGGTGTCTTCTCCCGATCGTTTCTCTTGCGCGCTGGCAGCAACCTAGGCCATCTCGTCGGCGGAATTGTGATCGTGCACCAGCACTCCTTCGAGTGGATCGACCTTGCAGATCCATGGTTGCTCGGCAATCGCCTCGTGCGCGTCGCGATAGCCGGCTTCGCAGCGGGCGCGAATGCCGGCGGTCGTGAAGTCGATGTCCTTGGTGTGGTCCTCGGCCTCGAGCCGCGGCGCATGCAGGTGGACGATATGCATGGTCGTGCGGCAACCCCAGGCCAGCAGTTCGCGCACGTCTTCCCGGGCGCGCTTGGTCTGCGGCAACTGCGCGCCGAGCTCGCTGATCACATGACGCAGCCGGTGGATCTGCTTCTGCCGCGCAATATGCGAATCGGCGCGGCTTGCGTACTGGATTTCCTTCTGCCGGCCGAGCACTTCCCAGATCGAGTCGGGCTCGGAGCCGGTCGGATTCCACAGCTGGATGGCGAAGATCGTCGACGAACGGCGTGGTTTGTCGTCGAGCACCGCTTCGATCGGTGTGTTCGAATACACGCCGCCATCCCAGTACGGCTCGTCATCGATACGGATTGCCGGGAACGCCGGCGGCAGTGCGCCGGAGGCCATCACATGGTCGACGCCGAGCGCTTCCTCGCGGCTGTCGAAATAGCGCATCACGCCGGTGCGGGCATTGACCGCACCGACCGTCAGCCGCGGCGCCAGGCCATTGACACGGCTGAAGTCGACGTGCGCGCGCAGCGTTTCGCGCAGCGGCGCGGTGTCATAGAACGCCGCGCGATCAACGCCGAGATCGTTCGTCAGTCCCCACCACGAGGCCGGGTTCGGCTTGAAGAATCCGGGCACGCCCTGGGTGAGGATGCTCAGGTTCGATAGCGGGTTGAATACGCCCGGAGTGGCCGGCAGCCAGGCAAATGGCGAGCGCCATTCGAGCACGTCCCAGAAGGCATGCATCGCTTCAAGGCGTTTGCCCGGCTCATTGCCGGCGATGATCGCGGCGTTGATCGCGCCGATCGACGTGCCGATCACCCAGTCTGGTTCGATGCCGGCCTCGTGCAGCGCCTGATAGACGCCGACCTGATAGGCGCCGAGCGCGCCACCGCCCTGCAGCACCAGCACGATTTGGCCGGGCGGCCGATCGATACCCTTGCCACGCCTGCCGCCATTGCCTTTCTTCATTCGCCTTCTCCCTGCGCCAGCGCGACCAGATCGCGTTGCAGACCGCTGACTGCGCCCATGTATGACGCAAAAGCGGACTCGACCGCACGCAGCGCCGACTGCAGCTCGAGAGATCGCTGCCCGTCGACGCCCGGCAGCTTGGCGGTGCTCTGGCGAAGCGCGCGCCAAAGGTCATCGGTGGTTGATTGTGCGTGATCGCGGCACAGATCGAGGACCTGAGCCGCGGTGGTCGCGCAGACTTGGTAGGAATGCCAGGACCAGCGCCATGTCAGCACGCTGTTGTCCGCGCAATCGCGCCAGTTGGCAGCGTAGCCGCGGGCCAGCAGCAGGCGGGCGGCATGCCAGTTCAGCTCCGTCGTTCGCTGCACTGAAGCGAGCAGAGCCTCGGCCAGCGCACGGGTAAGCGAGGCAGCCGCCGCGCAGCGCTCGCCGTCTGCGGGTTCGATCGCTTCGCGATGGATCGGTATCGGCATTGTCGTCATGCGCACAGCTCCTGCGGGAGGTCACGGTTAGAAGAGCGGTCGGCGCGAAGCAGCTCGCGATCAATCAGGCGGGCGGGCAAAGGCGTCAGATCGGCGGCGAAGTGCGCGCCGCCGAGTACGGAAACCAGCGGCAACCGGTGGGTGCTGGGTGCGGCGAACTCGAGCTCGGCAGCGCCGGAAATCGCCTGGACCACGTCGATATCAACGTACTGGCGGCAAATTAGTTCTGCTGCGGCGCTGTGCCGGCCGAGGGCGGGCGGAGCACTGCTGTGCAGCTGCGGCCGCGCGAGCCAGGCAGCGATCGATGCCGCCGGACTCTGGCGAGGCCTGCGGCTAAGAAGATGCGGCCGCCGCTCCATGCTGGCGATGGCCAGCGTTCGGCCAGCGCTGTCGAGCACGGCGGTCAGCTGGTCGTGAAGATGGAAGATCCGTGCGCGGCCTGGCAGGCGCGATGTGTCGAGTTCGGTTGCGCTGGCAGGAAATTCATCGGCCCAGCTACAGACGATGAACTGCACGGGCGTGCCGCGTAGTTCGGCGTCGATGGAAATCCGCGCGGTGACGTCGAAGCCGCGCCCACTGGCGGCCGGTGTGGCATTGAATTGCAATGAAACGGCGTTCGAGCCGTCCGGCCGCAGCGGCGCGGGCAACACCTCGGCGATCGCCTTCGGATCGCTCTGGTAACACACCACCAGCGACTCGTAGCCTTGCACGCGCTGCGGTGCCCGCGCTGTCGGCTGCCCGTTGTCGGCGCGCAGCACGGGCAGATCGGCGAGGTTCATCGTTGATTCCTCGTTCCGCGTGTTGATCTGCGTTGCCGGCCGCTCAGTGCGCGGTCCAGCCGCCCTCGATCGGCAGCACCGTGCCGGTGATCGACGCGGCTGCCTCGGAGGCGATGAACGTCGCCAGCGCCGCGACCTGCTCGACGGTGACGAACTTGCGCGTCGGCTGCGCGGCCAGCAGTACGTTGCGAACGACCTCGTCCTCGGAAATGCCGCGCGCGCGGGCGGTGTCGGGGATCTGTTTCTGCACCAGCGGCGTCAGCACATAGCCGGGGCAGATGGCGTTAACGGTGATGCCCTGCTCGGCGACTTCGAGCGCCACCGTCTTGGTCAGCCCGGCGATGCCATGCTTGGTGGCGACATAGGCCGACTTGAACGGCGAGGCCACCAGTGCATGCGCCGAGGCGACATTGATTATCCGGCCCCAACCGCGCTTTTTCATCGCCGGCAGCGCTTCGCGGATCGCGTAAAACGGCGCCGACAGATTGATGGCCAGGATCGCGTCCCACTTGGCGGGCGGGAACTCGTCGATCGGCGCCACATGCTGGATGCCGGCATTGTTGACCAGTACATCGACCGCGCCGAAGCGCTCGACCGCGCCACGGACCATCGAGGTGATCTGATCCGGCTTGCTCATATCGGCGGCATCGAAGGCCACCTGCACGCTGTACTGACGCTCGAGGCGTTTGCGCAGTGCGTCGATTTCAGTTGGTTCGCCCAGGCCGTTGAGGATCACGCTGGCACCGGCGGCGGCGAAAGCCTCGGCAATGCCCAGCCCGATACCGCTGGTCGAGCCGGTCACCAGCACTGTCTTTCCGTTGAACTGCATGGTTTTCTCCTGCAATGGAGGGTGAATCGGATGCAAAAGCGCATCGCGCCGACCGGCCGAACTGACATTGGTCAGCACAGCCGGCGAAAACTTTCAGCTTTGACGCGTTATTTCGCCTGCACGCTCGAAGTGATCGAGGCGATCACCTTCGAGGCTGTGGCGAACTGTTCGGAGCGGTTGGTGATTCCGTGGCGACGGGCGATCCAGGCGAAATCGGTGTAGACAGCCCAGACCTGTCCCTTTTCGTCCTCGTGCACCAGCAGGCGCACCGGCCAGTCGAGGCCGGCCTCGGGCTTGGCGGTGATGAACTGGGTACCGAGCGGCGGGTTGCCGAAGGTCAGCAGCGTCGACGGCCGCAGCTTGATGCCGGCGCCGGCGGCGAGCTGTGCCTGATCGACGGTGCTGAAGTACATGATCCCTTTGGCGGCGACGTCCTTCTGGATGCGCTCGATCGTCTCGCCGACCGGGTAGGCGCTCCTGATGCGGATGAGTCCGTCGTCGTCGGCGCGCGCCGGCGCGGCGAACAGCGCCGCGGCGAGCAGGACGGCGGAACCGAGTTGGCCGTAAAGATGGGTGCGAATCGACATGAAATGCTCCTTTGCGGTGGGCCCGTGCGAGCGCGCGGGCGGGGTTACGGATTCGGTGGATGCGGCTGCGCGCCGCGCTGCCACGGCCAGTGGCCTTCGAGCTCGAGCGCCAGGCTCCAGCTCAGAAAGGTGCGGATGGCGACGATCATCGCCAGCACCAGTACGCTTTCCATCGTCGGCGTGAAGGCAACGGTGCGAACGATGTCGGCGGCGACCAGCACCTCGAGGCCGAGCAGGATGGCGCGGCCGAGGTCCTGCCGGTAGCGCTGGTAGCGGCTGACCGTTTCGGCCTTGCGCGAGAACGCGTAGCGCGCACTGGCCAGGATCAGCCCGCCGATGATCAGCACCACGCCGGCGATTTCGGCACCGTCGCCGGCAAGCTCGACGAACTCACGCAGCTGCATCGTGCGCCTCCATCACCGTGCGGCGGCCGTCTTCAGCCGGCCGGCGAGCAGCGCCGCCAACCCCAGCGCGATGCCGACTGCGGCAACGCTGGCTTGCCAGCCATGGCGATCGAACAGCTGCCCGAGCACGGCAGATCCGACCAGCCCGCCAAAGAAGTACGAGGCCAGATACAGGCCGCTGGCCGAGGCATGGTCGCTCGTCGCCGCTTTGCCGACGAAGCCGGTCGTGGTGGCCTGCGCGAAGAAGGTGCCGATGGCGACCAGCACCATGCCGGCCAGCACTGCCGGCAGGGTTGGCAGCACCAGCAGCGGCAGGCCGATGCCAGCAACTGCTAGCGAACCGAGGAAGGTGGGCCGGGTGCCGAAGCGCAGTACCGCTCGGCCGGCCAGCGGCGTAGTGAAGATCGACGGCAGGAAGACGAAGTAGACGAAGCCGAGCGACATCGGGCTCACCGCCAGCGGCGGCCGCGCCAGCACGAAGTTCACATAGGTGAAGATGCCGAGAAAGGCAAACAGGATCAGAAAGCCGATGCCGAAGCTCGCGCGCAGCGCCGGATTGCGAAGGTGCTCGGCCCAGATCGACCATGGCGAACGCCGCTCGGCGGCCATCGCCATCGGCGTCGTGCGGCCGAGCGTGAAGTAAACGAGCACCGCGCCGGCGAGATTCAGCGCGGCGAACACATAGAAGTTGCCGGCCAGGCCCAGCGTGTCGGCGGCAGCGGCCGACAGCAGGCGGCCGAACAGGTTGCTCGCCACGTTGCCAGTGATGTAGGCGGCGAAGGCGCCGGCCGCGTCAATGGCGCTGCATTGCTCGGCGAGGTAGGACAGCGTCAGCGTGAAGGCCGCCGACATGAACACGCCCTGCGCGATGCGCAGTGCGGTGAAGGTGGTCAGGTCCGGCGCGCTGGCCAGCAGCGCGGTCGGAATCGCCAGCGCGGCGAGGCTCACCAGGATGCCGCGGCGCCGGTCGATATGCGGGCTGAAGAAGGCAACCACCAGGCCGGCGACCGCCATGCCAATGGTCGCCGCGTTGACCGCGAAGCCCATCGCCGCCGGCGTCACGCCGTAGTGTCGTGTGAGCGAAGGCAGGATGGCCTGCGTGGCGAACAGATCGACCAGCGTCAGGAACGCGGTCAGTCCGATCACCAGCGTGCGCAGCAGATTGCGGTACGCCGGCGCGGGAAGGGCGGCAACAGTAGTCGAAGCGTTCATTGAGGTTCCCGAGCAAAGCGGCGAGAGCGCCGGGCGCCGTTTCGGCGCCCGGCTTGGCCGGCACGGCTTTGCCGCGGCGGTCACATCATTGATTTGTCGGCTGCTGCCTTGTCGTTGAAGATGTCGACCGAAATCAGCACCACCGGCTCGGTGCCGGTGTTCTTCCACCAATGCGATGTGTCGCGGCCCTCGGAGGAAATCTCGCCGGCCTTGTGCACGATCGGAACCGCGCAGTTGCTCGCGTATTCGATGATCTGGCCCTTGACGACGTAGATGTGCGCCGGACGGTCGTCGTGCGCATGCCAGGGGACGATGCCGCCGGGGCCGATGTCGAGCTGGCGGATGCGGAACAGGCGGCCGCTGGCGGCAATGGATTCCTTGCCGAGATCGAGCGTCGCGCGCACCTTGTCGGTCACGTCTTTGGCGGCGTGCGTGGCCATCTTCTGGCCCTGGCCGTCGGCAACCCGCTTGTCGGTCGGACACTCGCCGGCCTGCGCGACCGATGCGGCGGTCAGCAGGGCGCCGGTGATCAAGCCCGACAGCGCGTTGCGACGCCACGGGGTCTGCTTGCAGTGCGTGTACATGGTCTGCTCCTTTTCGAAGGTTGTCGGCGCGGCCACGATGGCCGCAAAAGCGTTCGACTTCGATCCATGGCGCCGCGCGCCGGCAGAGCCCGGTATTCGGCTCGCGTGGGTGTTGCGCGCCTGCCGGTGGACCGGCGTCGATTGCTGCGCGGTTTGTAGGCGGGGAGGCGGCTGATCTTTCAGCGCGCCGTCACGTGCTTTCGGGGGCGGTCGAGGCGTAAGAAATGCGCGCCGGCAACGACGCTGGACTGCGTTTGACCAGATCGCGCCGGCATGGTCGGTTCGACGCGGCTGCGGCTACAGTGGCCGCAACAGTGACGGGTCCGGCCGCGACGGCCAGTCCATCGCCCCGTCGGCGAAGCGCGCGCATTCGCCGACTGCGCGCCGCCAGTCGCGCTGGCATGCAGGCCACGTCGGCAGGACGAAGGCCATGGCAGTGTATCCGCGCGGCCGCACGGCGACCGGCGTGCACGACGAAGGCGCGCTGCCCGCTCACGACGCCGAAGGCTTCGGCGTCGCGTGCAGTTTCATCATCGCGCGTTCAAACTGGCCTTCGATGAGCTGTGGCACGGTCTGCAGGGCCCGGTCGATCGATGCTTCGATCGCCGCCGCATGTTCGCGTCCCGGCGGGCGCAGCACAAAGTCGGCGACTTCCTGGGCAAGCTCGAGCGTTCGCGGATGACCGACGCCGATGCGCAGACGCCAGAAATCCTGCGTCGACAGTTTCGCCTGGATGTCCTTCAGGCCGTTGTGGCCGGCAGTGCCGCCGCCGCACTTGAGTTTCACCGCGCCTGGCGGCAAATCGACTTCGTCGTGCGCAACCAGGATCTGCGTCGGCAGAATCTTGAAGTAAAGCGCCAGCGCGACGACCGCCTGCCCGGAGCGGTTCATGTAGGTGCCGGGCTTCAGCAGCCAGAGTTCGCGGCCATGATCGCGCAGGCGAACGACGTCGCCTTGGAACTTGCGTTCGAAGCCGAAAGCGGCGCCAGCCTTGCGGGCGACCGCATCGACGAACCAGAAGCCGGCGTTGTGCCGCGTTCGTTCGTACTCGGCGCCGACGTTGCCGAGGCCAACGATGAGCCTGACAGCGGGATCGAGTGGATTCAAGGCAGGGCGAGTGGCAAAAAGAAACGGCCCGAGACGATGCCGTCATCGGGCCGCATTGTGCAGCAGATGCGCAGGTTATTTCTTCTTGTCGCCGCCCTTGTCCTTCTTGTCGGTTGCCGCCGGCGCGGCCTCGGCCGGTGCCTTCTGCGCGGAGGCCGGAACCTCAGCAGGCTGCGCCTCGACGGCGACCACTTCCTCTTCTTCGACATGAGCACTCGGAATCGTCACCGACACGACCACCGGGTTTTCCTTGCCCTTGAGCATCGGCTTCACGCCGGCCGGCATCTTCAGGTCACGCACCTTGATCGTGTCCTGTGCGGTGAGGTTCGACAGGTCGACTTCGATGAACTCCGGCAGATCCTTCGGCAGACAAAGAATGTCGACTTCCTGCAGCACGTGGCCGACGATTGCTGACGAGATCTTCACCGCCGGCGAGTTTTCCTGGCCGATGAAGTGCAGCGGCACCCGCACGTGCACGGGGGTGCCCGCGGTCACGCGCTGAAAATCAACATGCAGCACGATCGGCCGATACGGATGCATCTGGAAATCGCGCAACAGCACTTTTTCGCTCTTGCCGTCGAGTTCCATGTCGAGGATCGAGGCGTGGAATTTCTCCCTGCGCAGCGAATGGAACAGCGGGTTGTGATCGACTTCGATCGCGCAAGGCGCGCCGTCACCGCCGTAGATCACACCAGGCACTTTGTTGGTGTGACGCAGGCGGCGGCTCGCACTCGTGCCTTGCGCATTGCGTGTCGTAGCAACGACTTTCATTTCCTTCTCCAGTTTCAAGTCTCACGGGCCGCGACCAGCCACCATGAGACGATCCGCCCGCGGCCTGCGCGGGCTTCCCATTTCACTCGATGAACAGGCTGCTCACCGAGTCCTCGCGCGAAATGCGCGAAATCGTTTCCGCAAGCAGTGCCGCGCACGACAGTTGGCGAATCTTCGGGCTGACCGCCGCCTGATCCGACAGCGGGATCGTGTCCGTCACCACGACCTCATCGAGCACCGAGGCGTTGATTCGCTCCACGGCACGACCTGACAGCACCGCGTGCGTGCAGTAGGCCATGACCTTGACGGCGCCATGTTCACGCAGCGCACCGGCCGCCTGGCACAGCGTGTTCGCCGTGTCGACCATGTCGTCCATGATGACGCAGACGCGCCCTTCGACTTCGCCGATGATGTGCATCACCTCGGCCACATTGGCTCGCGGACGCCGTTTGTCGATGATCGCCAGGTCTGCTTCCATGCGCTTGGCCAAAGCGCGCGCGCGCACGACGCCGCCGACGTCAGGCGAGACCACCACCAGGTTTTCGTAGTTGTGCTTCCACAGATCGCCAAGCAGGATCGGGCTGGCGTAGACGTTGTCCACGGGAATGTCGAAGAAACCCTGGATCTGATCGGCGTGCAGGTCCATTGTCAGCACGCGATGCACGCCGACGGCCTGCAGCATGTTGGCCACCACCTTGGCGCTGATCGCCACCCGTGCCGAGCGCGGACGGCGATCCTGTCGCGCGTAACCGAAATACGGAATCGCCGCGGTGATACGGCCGGCCGACGCGCGCTTGAACGCGTCGACCATGATCATCAATTCCATCAAGTTATCGTTGGTCGGCGCGCAGGTCGACTGCAGAACGAAGACGTCCTTGCCGCGGACGTTCTCGTTGACCTCGACCAGAACTTCGCCGTCAGAAAACCTCGAAATCTGCGCCCGGCCAAGTGGCAGGTTCAATTGCTGGACCACAGCGTGGGCGAGCCTCGGGTTCGCGTTGCCCGCGAACACCATCAGGTTGTCCGGCACCATCTGCGCCATGTTCCGACTCTCGAATGCATTCATAGCTTGACGCGATCCGGCCGAATCCTGATCAGCCGCCCGTGCAGCACACGCTGCTTCCGCTGCCGGAGTTTCGCGTGAACTTCACCTGGCTGAGAAGAAGGCGACGCCGGGCGACGCGTCCATCTCGAAAACTCTTTTCAATGGCTGGGGAGGAAGGATTCGAACCCTCGAATGCCGGAATCAAAATCCGGTGCCTTAACCAACTTGGCGACTCCCCAGCGCGAAACCTTCGCGCCCTTGGCCGATTCTCGCAAATCCGACCACCGTCACGCCGACATCTCACCACGCGCTCAGCGGCAACTGCGCCAGGGTCGGAACCGCCCAACCGTTCCACTGCGCGGGCAATCCGCTGACCGCTTTCTGCGCCGCTGCCTCGCTGCCAAGAACCGAAAAAACCGCAGAACCTGAGCCCGTCATTCGCGCCGGCCCGAAACGAGACAGGTGCGCAACGGCAGCTTCCACCTCAACGAACCGGCGCCGCACGACGGGTTCAAGATCATTGGTGCCGAACAACTGGGTCGGTGAGCCCGCCGCAGCCTGTTCGGCAGCATCCCGCAACGCAGAAAAGTCCGAGATTGTCAGGTGTTTCGTAGACCGTGTCAATTCGGCGGAAGAGAAGATTTCCTTTGTTGAAACAGAGACTTGCGGGTAGACCACGGCCATCCAGGTGACCGGCCATGGCCTCGGCGTCAGCCGTTCGCCGATGCCTTCGACCAACCCCGGCCCATCGCCCAAGAAAAACGGCACATCAGCGCCCAGACGGATCGCCAGGGCCGCCAACTGGTGCCGCGGCCAGTCAAGCCGCCAAAGCCGATTAAGCGCCAGCAGGGTGGTCGCAGCGTCCGACGAGCCGCCGCCCATGCCACTGCCGGCCGGAATGCGTTTCTTGACGGCGATGTCGACGCCCAGCGTGGTCCCGCTTTCCTGCGCAAGCATCCGGGCGGCGCGCATACAGAGGTCTTGTTCGACCGGGCCGACCAAATCGCCGCTGCGTTCGATCAATCCGTCGGCACGCATTTCGAAGTCGAGCGTGTCGGCGAGCGCGATCGGCACGATCAGGCTCTGCAGCTCGTGGTACCCGTCCGCCCGCCGGCCGGTCACGTGGAGGAACAGGTTGAGCTTGGCCGGCGCCGGCAGGCCGAGGAAAAGCCGAGTCATCGCGTCGTCGCTTCCCGCCCGTCGTCGATGCCGTCTGACCTGTCGAGCACCAAGCGCAAGCGAACGGCGGGCGCGGCCGAGCCCGTCGCCACGCGATCGAACGTCAGCCGGCGAGGCTCGCCGCTGCCGTCGAAGCGTTCATCGACCGTGATGGTCCAGCCGTCCTGTTCGAACCGCTGCACTGCTCCCAATGCAGGTAGCGATTTCGCCGGCCGCTTCGACGCCGGTCGACCGGCGATCCAGTCGGCAAGGCCAGAGACCGGCAGACGCCAACCGAGCACCGATTCGGCCAGCGCTTCGGCGTTGGCGCCTTCCCAGGTGGCTAGCGACCCATCGGTCTGCGGCGCGGTCAAGGTCGCCTGGTTTTCGCTCGCTTGCACCCGAGCCAGTGTATTGCCGAGCGGTGAGGCGAGGTCGACCGTGATGCTCCCGCTTCGCAGCGCGAGGACAAAGCGGCCGGAAACGCTTTCGCGCTCAGTGCCGCGGGTCACGATGGCGGCGAAACGGCCCGAGTAATGGCGCTCGGCAGGCTCGATCGGCGCGAGCGAAGCGCACCCGGCGAATTCGATGCACGCCAGCAGGCACAGCGCCGTGCGCCGCGCCCAGCGCACGTTCCGCGGCTGCGGAGCTGTCATTGTCCGGGATTGCTACAAACTGACCTGCAGCCGGGCCAGCGTTGAACTCAGTGTCTCGTTATCGGGCTCATCGGCGCGTACCTGACGCCAGATTCGCCGTGCGGCGTCACGCTCACCGAGCGCCCACAGTACTTCACCGAGATGGGCGCCGACTTCCGCTTCCGGCCGCAGCTTGTAGGCGCGCTCGAGGTACTCGCGGGCCTTGGGCAGGTTACCCATGCGGAACAACACCCAGCCCATCGAATCGAGAATATGCGCATCGTCCGGCGCCAGCGCGAGTGCCTTGGCTATCAGCTCATGGGCCTCGTCCAGTCGCACATTGCGATCGGCGAAGGTATAGCCGAGAGCATTGAAGGCGTGCGGATCGTCCGGCTTCAATTGCATCATCCGCCGCAGCAGTCTTTCCATCTCGTCGATGCGATCGAGTCGTTCGGCGGCCATCGCCGTGTCGTACAGCAGCGCGGTGTCATCCGGCGCGCCGTGGAGCGCCTTGGCAAGGACCTGGTACGACTCGTCGAAGCGACGCGCTTCGCGCAGCACCTGACCATCGGCGATCGCTATCTGTTGCCGCTGTTCATCGCTGTTCGGCGACAGGCCGGCTAGCAGCTCCCGCGCCTCGTCGACTCGCTGCGTCTTGGCCAGCACGATTGCCTGGCGCAGTTGCGCGGTGAACAGCTGCGGACCGTCTTCGATGCGCGCCAGCCACTGCAGCGCCTCGTCGAAGCGACGTTCGTCCTCGGCGATGCGAGCCATGTTGATATAGGCGGGATCGGGGTCGTGGGCTGGACTGTTCGCCGTCTCGAGCGCCTGCAGGTAGCGCTCGAAGTAGCTGCGCGATCGGTGGCGCGGCGGTCGGTCATCCAGCGCAAGTACACCCATCGCGTAAAGCGCGTCGAGGTTCTGAGCGTCCTGTGTCAGCGCCAGTTCGAACTGCTGCACGGCTGGTTCACGCTGGCCGTCAGCCAGCAGCAGGCGCGCGAAGACAAGCCTCGCCTCCAGCGCACCGCTCTGCCGCTTGACGAAGTCTTCGAGAAGCCGCAGCGCTTGTTTTCGCCCGGCCGTATCGTCCTTGCCTTGAGGTCTCGCCAACAGTTGCGCCGCCGTTAGCGCGGTGCGTTGGTCATCGGGCCGCAGCGCCAGGGCGGCGCGTGCTGCATCGACCGCGCGGTCGGTCAGTTCGGCGCGCTGCGCGCCGGCAGCAAGTATCAGTTGGACGTCGGCGGCCAGCGCCGGTTGCGTGAGCAGCGGTGCGGCCAGGCGCTCGAGCGTGGCGAAGGCCGCTTTCTGATCCTCGGCACGTGCTAAGGCTCGCTGTACCTGCTGCAGTTCAGCAGTTGGTTGCGGCGCCTCGCGCAGATTCGTCGCGAACAGGGGTTCGGCTTCTGCCAGC
>JBFINI010000030.1:0-14550 GCA_041611275.1 Burkholderiaceae bacterium | reverse complement strand
TGGCCGACAGCAGGTCGCTGGACCGATTAGGCTCGGCGCCATGACGTGAACTTGCCCGCTCGCCAGCGGGTCAGCCAGTGCTGACGTTCAGGCGTTTCGCTGCAGCATGAAGGTCTCGTACTCGAGTTGCTCGAATACGCGGTCGAGGGCGACGAATCCGGCCACGCAAACGATCAGCAGCGCCGCTGCGTAGCCGTAGCCGTACCACAAGGGCCCAAGCTGCAGCGTCACCGCCGTGAACAGCAGGTTCAGGGCGGCGAAGCTGCCAGTCAGCCACAGCGCGATACGGCGGCGGTCGAGGTAGAAGAAGACGTTGAGAATGCCGAGCAGGACCACCTGCAGGCCGGCGCCGATCACCATCACGTGCAGCAGCGGTTCGTACAGCGGCGAGATGTCGAGCCAGTCGAGCAGCGTGCCCCCGGCGATGATCACCAGCAGCGCGGCGATCGCCTGGATCTTGATGATCTCGAAGATCCCCAGCCGTGCCGTTTCAACCATGCCGTTGCGGTAGCGCTCGATCAACCGCAGCGAGCCGCCCGAGCGCACGGCGTCGAAAAAAGCGTCGTAGTAGTCGACGAAGTCGGTCTCCAGCCGCAGCAGGAACACCGCCATGCCCGGGATGATCGACAGGTAAGCGAGAAAGATCGGCAGGTCGTAGATCAAGGATGCGCGCAACGGACCGACCACCGCCTGGCTGGTCGGCGGGAAGAACCAGAACATCAGCTTGTCGAGCCATATACCGAGGTTGTAAAAGAGCCCGATCCACATCAGCGACTTGAAGTGCTGATCGCGGCGGAAGAACTCAAAAGACATGAAGCGCGCGGTCGGGAACTCGCGCACGATCAGCCCGAGCATGCCGGCCAGCAGCAACGCCTGACCGAGCACGAAGCCACCGACCAGTCCGGCGAGGCTGAAGCGGGCCAGCAGCAACGCGGCCAGCACCGATACACCGTAGCCGATGCCGTAAAGCAGAACGATCGACTTGTGCTGCTTCAATCCCGACAGCAGGATGGTGGCAATCCAGATGTTCGACAACAGCACGAAGCCAGCCATCATCAGCAGCCGATAAAGCGCGTTCTCGCCGTCGAACAGGAATAGCGCCGCGGCCAGACCCAACCCGCCCGACAGCCAGGTCACGGTCAGCAGCGTGGCGTGAAAGTTGGGCAACACCAGGTCGCTGCGTTTTTCGAACATCCGGTCGGCGACGAAGCGGGTGAACGACAGCTGCAGCGGCCCGGTGACAATCAGGCTGCCGGCAATGAGGTAAGTGACCGAAACCTGGAACTGGGTGACAGCGAAGTTCGGAATCACCACTGACGCGGTCAGCAGACCGACGGCCAGGATGCCGAGGATCGACAGCACCCACGGACCCGAGCCGATGATGCCGGCGAAGCCGTAGGCGCCGAGCAGACTGGTCAGCGTTCCCCGTTGCAGGATGCGGCGCAGTTCGTAGCCGATGCCAGCCATGGTGCCTAGCGCGCGCGTGTACGCGGCCCTGCGGGTCGCACGTGCACGCGCGCGAGAGCAGTGGGTGAGCCGGGCTTGGGGCGGCCCGGCGCCCGGCCCAATAACAAGAGCCACGAGGCGGGGGGCGGCGCAACGCATTCGACGCGACTACGGCGCATCAGGCGGCCGCCTTCGGTTGGGTCGCCGGCACATCATCCGGCTGCGCCATCGCATCGTCGTACAGCTCGCGGTACTGGTCGAACATCATCTGCGCCGTGTAGAACTGCTCCACGCGAGCGATGCCGGCGCTGGCGGCCGCGTGCCAGCGGTCCGGGTCGGCGAGCAGGTCGGCCACCGCATTGCCGAGCGCCTGCGGATCGGCAATGCGCACCACCGCGCCCGCGCTGCCGAGCGCGCGGTCGGCCTCGACACCGCCTTCGATCAGTTGCCGGCACGAACCGACGTCGGTGCTGACACAGGGAATGCCGGCCGCGTAACCCTCGAGGATGACCAGCGGCAGCGCCTCGGAGATCGAACTCAGGACCACCACGCCGACTTTCGGCAACAGCTCGGTCATCTGCTGGAAGCCGAGGAACTTCACCGAATCCTGCAAGCCAAGCGATTCGACGATCAGCCGGCACTCGTGCGCGTATTCCTTGTCTTCGTCCTCGGGCCCGGCGATCCAGCCCTGCGCGTGCGGCAGCCGCGTGACCACGCTGCGCATCGCCCGCACGAAGGTCTTCACGTCCTTGATCGGCACCACGCGGCCGATCAGGCAGGCGACCGTCGCCGGGCTGCCGTCGGGATCGAACACGCGTTTCTCGCGCAGCGGCGCGAAACGCGCCAGATCGATGCCATTGGGAATCGAGCGCGTGCGCGCGGCGTCGGCCCCATCGGCAAGCTGCCGCTGCCGGTTGGCCTCGTACAGCGAGACGATGTGCCGGGCGGCGTCGTAGGCACTGCGGCCGAGCGCCTCAAAAAAGCGCACCCACAGGTCCTTGAAGTAGGCGATCTCGCCCGAGCTGTGCTCGAAGACGCCACGGTTGTCGCTGACCCAGGTCGCCTGGAACAGATCGATCTTGCGTTCCTTGGTGTAGATGCCATGCTCGGAGATGATCAGCGGCCTGCCTTGCGCATGCTTGAGCAGCACGCCGAGAAAGCCCGCATAACCGGTCGACACCGTGTGCAGCACGCGTGTGCGCGGTGCCGCGCTCGCCATCTTCGCCAGCTTCCAGATCGGCGAATGCATGATGCGCACGGTCCAGAAGTAATCGACGAACGACGGATCGGTGCAGCGCTCGCGGTACATCTGTGCCGTGTAGTTCCACGACTGCTTGCTGTGCAGGAAGGCGCGGCTGTCGAGCGGCTGACCGTCGGCCAGCAGCGGCAGCAGCTGCGCCAGCTTGGCGTCCGCGCCCTGCCGACGCCGATAGGCATCGTGCAGCGCCCGCGACTCGGCAAACCATTTGAGATCGCCCTCGAACGGCGCTGGCTGCACGTCATCGTGGGTGGCGTCGTGCAGGTAGTGGCACTCCAGGTGAACGAAGTTCTCAGGCATCGGGTAGCGCGGCTCGCCGTAGTCGCTGCGCCGGCTGCCGAGAAAGATGGCGCCGAACGACAGCTCCGGAAAGCCGCGCACGATCTGGTGCACCCAGCTCGATACGCCGCCGCTGATGTACGGATAGGTGCCTTCGAGCAGCAGCAGCACGTCGACCGCGCGCGATGAGCGCACCAGGTCTTCCGGTCTCGCCACGCTGCCGGCCGGCTGTGATGCAGTCATCCGAGCACTCCGGGCCGTTGCATCACACGGCCCAGTATTGCTGCACCAGTGCCAGCGTGCCCGAGGATTGCTGCTGCGGCAGGTCGTACATCAGCGCCGGGATATCGGCATAACGGCCTTCGAGAAAGCGCAGCTCGGCGAGATACGGCACCACGGTGCGCCGCGGCAGGCCAAGTGACTGCGCAGTGGCCAGCGCGTCTTCGATGCCGCGTGTCTCGCGCAGGCGCAGGCCGATCTTGGCCAGCAGCAGCCATGCCGAGGCCGTGGCCGCGCCGGCGCCGCGGCCCTCGATCGCCAGCAAGGCGTGGCGGCGCGCCTGGTCGAGCGCGTAATTGGCCATGTCGCCCTGCACGAGGTCCTGGAAGACAAGTTCCCAGAACAGCTGCGCCACGCGGGCCGCGGTCGCCCGCTGTTCGATCGGGTCGGTGATGTCGGCCAGCGCCGCCCGTTCGCGGATCAGCCGTTCGCTGATCGCCTTTTCGCGCCGGTCGAGCAGCCCGTAGGCCAGCAGCCGCAGATCATCGACCGGATCGGCAAGCATTTCGCGCAGCAGTGGCCCGGTGGCCGGGGTCGTGGTGCTGGCAATGGCCATCAACGCGGCGACGCGATGGGCGGGATCGAGCGACAGGTCGCGCAACCGTGCGCGCGCCGCGCCGCCACGCATGCGCGACATGTCATAGGGGCGATCGGGCGTGTACTCGGGCGAGCTGACGCGGCGGAAATAGTCGCGCTTGAACAGTCGCGGAAACAGTGTGCCGGCCACGGCGCCCACGAGGCTCGACAGCAGCCCGAGCAGCGGAATGAAGAAGTTCAGCCCGAACAGCAGGAACCAGAGAAAACGCCGCGGCTGTCGCAGCGATGGTGGAAACAGCATCGCCACCGCCACCGAGCCGAAAGCGCTGGCCACTGCGTGCGCGCCGAGAAAAGACACCATCGTCGCGGTGTCCGGGCCCGGCCGCCCAAGCAACAGGATCAGCGCCAGCGCTTCGAAGCCGAACGCAGCCAGCCACAGCCTAAGCATCGACGCGCTCCAGCAGCCCGTTCAGCTGCGCCAGCGCCGGCCGCTCGTCGACATTGGCGGTGAACACCGCTACCCCGACAGCCTCGAGATCACGGCCGAGCTGCTCGCGCAGTAACGTGTCGATGCGATCGAGGTAGCCGCGCAGGCCGACGTCATCGGTCAGCGGCAGCATCACCTGCAGCACGCGCCGCTCGCTCCGAGTCGACTCCCAATACACGTCAAGCGAACGGCGCAGCCGTTCGATACGAGCGAGCGTGTCCACGCCTTCGGCGTTGTCGAGCCGCGTCGAGAAGGCCGCCACTGACGAGCGCAAGGCGGTCAGCGCGTAAATACGTGCCAGCCGCCCCCACTCAGCGGCGAATTCCGGCGGGCACTGCGGGTGCTCGGCCAGCACCGGCCGCGCGCCGACAACCTCATCGATGCCGTCGGCGTAATAGGCAAGCACGACCGTCAGCAGCTGCAGGGTCTCCACGTTCAGGGCGATGAAGGCCATGCGCTCGACGACCAGCACCCCAGCGAGATTGCCGGCCGAGGTCGTCAATGGCGCACAGACCTGGTAGCGGCTCGGGCTGCCGGAGCGGTCGCCGAAGCCGATGTCCAGATCGAGATCGGACTGCACGTGCGTTAGCAGCCCGCTTTCCAGCGCCGCAGTCAACATCGGGTCGTCGGTATCGAGCGACTGAAAGCCGCCGGCCGTGGCCGCCGGCTCGGTCACCAGATGGCCATCGACGATGGCGAACAACGCCGCCGATTCGAGCCGGCACTGCTGAACCAGCAGCCCCATCAGCCAGCTGGCGCCGATCAACGGCGAGGGCGGGTCGGCGGCCGCCTCTTCGGCATTGGCCGAGACGGCCGGCGCGACGCGCGCCGGCGGCGACGGCTGCAGCATCAGGCCGCGCAGCGTGGCCAGCGTCTCGCGCAGCGTGTACGGCCGCGAAATCAGCTCCTGTTCGAGCCGCTCGTGTGAGACCGACATCAGGAAATGATTGTGCGTGAGCACCTGCAGCCGCTCGTCGACGAACGCGTTGATCGCTTGCGCCTGATTCAGCCGCGCGTTCCAGACGTCGGAGAACTCGCCGGCGATCAGCACCAACAGCAACGCGCCGAGAAAGCTCACGCGCGGAAATTCGGTCGTCAGCGCATCAAGCGCGCTCAAGCCGAACCAGGCGCCGACCGCCACGCCAAGGACGATCACGCCGAGCAGCGCGCCGTAGCGCAGCGCGATCAGTGTCGAGATGAGCCAAAGCCACGGAAAGCCGACGCCGGTCCAGAATGGATCGTCGGGCCGCAGCCAGACTGATACCGCCACGGCCAGGACCATCAGCACGACGCTTTCGAGCGTTGCCAGCCGCCAGTCGGGCTGCGGCCGCCATAACGTCAACGCACGTGGCAGCAGGCGGCGCGCCGCGCGGTCCGCGGCCGATTGCGGTTTGCGCGCCAGCGCCGATAAACGCATCCAGCGTCAGCGTGCCAGCGGCGCGGTCAGATCACGCGCCAGCTTCTGCGCCACCGCCGACAGCGCTTCGCGGCTCCAGCCGCTGCGGCCGCCGGTGGCCGACCAGATCACCTTGCCGCTGGCCAGATCCAGCACCGACAGCGTCAGCCCGACCGCCGGTTCGCCGTCGACGCCGACCTTGTAGCGCCATTCGGAGACCGTTCCCGTTAACGCGTAGCGCACGCCGGCGCCGCGCGCCCAGGCCAGCGCCTTGTCGGTGGCCTGCGGCTCATTGGCATCGAACAGCGTCTCGATCGACGGCTGCGGCGCCCGTTCGAGATCGGAAAAGCCGCGCGTGCGCAGGATCGCCTCGACGATCGACGCGGCGCGGCTGCCGGCCTGCGGCGTCTCTGTGTGATTGGTGAACGGCAGCACCGCCCAGCGCGCGTTGCGCTCGACCGCCGCCCGTGGTGCCACATCGACCGTGCTGCAGGCCGCCAACAGGGCCAGCGCGACCAGCTGCCATCCCAGCGGCAGCCGCCTGCCAATAATGTTCATCGGTGATTTCCCCGGTTCTTGTCTTGTCAATGCCCTGCTTGCCGGCAGCGAATGATCGCCGATCGGCGCGCCGGCTGCATCCGCGCCCGGCCAGCGGGCCCCAACGCCGCGGCGGCGAGGTAGGCAGCAAAAGGGAAAATCAGTGCAGCCACTGGTAGCGAACCGTGAGTTGCGAGAAAGCGTTGGCACCGGGTCCGCGGCGCGAACCGCCCTCGAGGCCGATGACCAGCCGATCGGTGCCGAAGAGACTGCCGGCGGCGCCGAGCGACCAGTCGATGCCAGAGCCGCTGGCCGGCGCCGCCAGGCCGCCGACGGCGCGGGTGTTCTCATAGCCGATGCCCAGGGCGGCAAATGGCCGCCAGGCGCGGGTGTAGTCCTCGCGCACCGAGTCGCCGGCAGAAAGCGTCAGACTCACGCGCGTGCCGGCGCTCGGCAGAAATCCGGCATTGGTGGCGCCGGGTCGCGCCGCTTCCGGCAGCAGTGAGGCGAGCAAGACGTTGCTGCCAGCGCGTGCGCTGATCGTGGTGTCGGCGAGCGTCGCACGCAGCCGCAGCTCTGGCGCTTCCAGCCGCAGGTCATGTCCGGCCTCAAGCCGTAGCGTGTGACCGTTGCCGAGCGCCGCGCCGTCAGTGCTGCGATAGCGATTGAACTCGACCCTGGCAGCCACGTACTCGCGGGTGGCGATGCGGGCCAGCACGTTGACGGCCAATGCATTGCGTTCGCCACCGATGCGCAGCGTCGGCGACTCGCTGGTCGGCGCAGCGCGCGCGGCGCTGACCGAAAGGCGTACGCGGCGGGCGATGTCGGCCTCGGCGTCGATCTGTAGCGTGGTGCGCGTGCTCAAGCCGTTCGACTGCTGCACGGTTGCCCGCAACTGACCGTCGTGTTCAAGATGCAGCAGCGCGCCGAAGCTCGCTACGTCTTCATTCGGCAGCGCCTCGACCAGCAGCGCCGTATCGGTGCTGCGTCGCTCGAGGTGGCGCAGGCCGGCAAACAGCTGCAGGCCGGGTGAAACCCGTTCGGCGCCGTCCAGCCCGATGCTGGTTTCGGTCAGCGGTTTCTGCGCGAAGCGCTGCACGCCGCCGCCGAAAAAATCCGTGTGAGGCGTGGTCGTATTCCTCAGCCGCAGGTGCAACTCATCGTTCACTGGCTGCGCCGCCAGGCCGTCGAACGCGAAACTTTGCGCCAGTGCGATCCGGCCGACCCGCTGCGCTGCTTCGATCCGGTCGTAAAGCGGCAGCCAGTCGGGCACGTCGTCGAGCAGCCGGCCGATCCACGGCTGATCATTGCTGCCCAGCGCCAGCGACAGCTCGGCCCACGCCGGCCGGGCCAGCGCGTTGGAGTACTGGGCCAGCAGCCAGGCCAGCGCGAGTTCGCTCTGTTCGGTGCTGATCCACGCCGCCAGCAGCGCTTCGCGGGCCAGCGGTTCGGCTCGGCCCTCCACGGTGGCCAACAACGTGGCCTGACGTCCGCGGGCGCGATCGCCGGGCTCGAAGATCGGCGCCAGCGTGGCCAGCCGCGCCAGCCGCTGGCGCTTTTCAACGAGGCTGGCGTCACTGGGCAGCGGCCGAGCGCGGATCTCGCGCCAGGCCACATTGCGCAGCCGCCAGGCGCGTTCGACATCGCCGGCCAGTTCGGTCGCATCGGCCAGTGTCAGCAGCCACAGGTAGTCGCGGCTGTCGCGCGCCTGCGCGGTCAAATGCGGCAGCGCCTGCGCCGGTTCGTTCAACGCCAGCCAGGCCGCGCCCACCGGCCCCCATAACTCCGGCGTACGCGCCGCCTCTTTCGCTAGTGCACGCAATTCGGCGCGCAGCGTCGCCGCGTCGCGCTGCACGACCAGCGCCCACAGCAGCAGTGCGCGCAGCACACTGTTGTTTGGCGAGAGCTGCAGTGCGCGCCGCGAATCGGCGACTGCCCGCGGCGCGGCATCGGAGGCCAGCCACAGCAGCGCGCGCTGCTGCAGGAAGCCGACGTCGCGCTCCAACACGGTGAGTTGCGCGCCGCTCAACTGAGCGAGGAAAGCCCGCGCAGCATCGTGGCGTCCGCCGCGGTCGAATAGCGTCAGCACGCGCGCCGCGTGCAGCGGCGTGCCACTCTGCGCATAGGCCCGCGCGGTGAGCTCGGCTGCTCGCTGTGGATCGTCTTCTTCGAGCAGCCGCGCGGCGTCGAGCAGCACCTGCACCGGGGCTGTGCCGGCGTCGATCAGCACTTGCAGCGCGCGCAGCGCTTCCAGCGCGTTACCCTGGGCCATGGCTAGCGCGGCATATGCGCTCCAGTACGACACATCGCTGGCCCTTGCCGTCCCGCGCGCTGCACGCATTGCTGCCAGCGCCGCGGCGCGATCGCCGCGCGCCAGTTCGACGCTAGCCAGCGCCGTCGCGAGACCTGGATCGGATCCGAATTCGCGCACCTTTGCCGCAAGCGCCTCGCGACGCGTCTCGGCGTCGCCAAGGTGATACGCCAGTTCGGCGATTCGGCCAAGCAGCACGCGGCGGTGCGGGCCGCGGGTGTGCCGCTGCAGGAAGGCCAGTGCCTTTTCCGGTTCGCCCATCCGTTCGTGCAGTTCGGCGATGCGCTCGATCAGTTCGAGATCGTTCGGTGTCGACTTCAGCCGATATTCGACGGCGGCCAGCCAGCGCGTGTAATCGAACACCGTCGGTGCGCGCACCTCGACCTGTTTCCACGCCTCGCTCTCGCCTGTCAGTTGCGCGATCGCGTGCCATTGTTCGAGCGCCAGCAGCGCATCGCCCGACCAGTCGGCCACTTGTGCCAGCCGCCGGCGCCACGTCAGGCTGCGCGGCGCGTGGCGAACCGCAGCGCGGGCCACCGCGATAGCATCGCGCAGATTGTTGTTGGCGAGGAAGACCTCGAAACTCAGCTGGTAACGCGCATCGTCGAACGGCAGTTTCGGCGAACGCAGTTCGGGCTCCGGCTGGGCGTCCGCCTGCACCGGCGTCAGCGACGGTGGCAGCTGCTCGAGCAACGCCGTCCACTCGGACGGCGGCGCCGTCAAAAAGCGCGCCTGCCAGGCGCGGATCGCTGTCGGCAGCAGCGTCAGCTTCATCATCTGCAGCGCGTAGCGCTGGGCAATGTCGGGTCGGCCAGCGGCGAGCGCCAGCCGGGTCAGGTATTCGAGCGTGGCGGTGTCGCCGGCTAGCGGACCGATCTCTTCTTCGGCCAGCCTCAGCGCTTCAGTCAGCCGGTTGTCGCCGCGCAGTGCCTGCAGTGCGGCAATGAAATTCCGGCGCTGGCCTTCGAGTGTGCGGCTGGAGGTCCGCGCGCGCAGGAACAGCCGCACCGCCAGCGACACCTCGCGCAGGCCGAGCATCTGTTCGGCGGCGCGCTGCCACCAGCCCGGAGCAGTGGCGTATCCACGATCGAGCGCACGCGAATACAGCAGCACCGCGGCGTCATTGGCAGCGACGGCAACCGCCTGTTCGACGAGTCGCCCCTCAACGGCTTCGCTCCACGAAGTGCGGGCAAGCTGGCGCAGCCGATCGCGTACAGCCTGCAGCGCTTCGGGACGACGCGGATCGTCGAGCGGCAGCGCGTATAGCGCGGTGATGTCGGTGTCCAGCGACTGCAGCGCCAGCCGCTCGAGGAGCGGGTAGTCGAACGTCGCCGCGCGCTCGTCGAGCATACGCAGATGCTCGCGCGCGATGTCGAAGTCGCCGCGCCGGGTCAGGCCACGAACGAGCACCAGCCGCAGCCCGTGGTCGTCGGGATGGGCAGTGAGCCAGGCGGTCAGGTAGGCGATCTGCAGCGCATCGGCCACCGGCGACTCGCGCAGCACGCGCCGCTCAACCCCTTCGTAGCGGAAGGTCAGACCGAGCGCGACGGCCGTGATCAGGCCGAGCGCCAGCGCCAGCCAGGGCGGCATCAACCGCTGACGGTCGTCAGCGGCAGATGACGTCCACGCGGGAAATCTTGCTCGTCGTGCTGACTTCGCCAGCGGGGAGTTCATAACTTGCCGTTGAGGAATCGATCCGTACCGCCGTCAGTTCGTGGCCATCGGCGCTGACGCGGCAGCCAGCCGCCCCAGCCAGCGTGAAGCCGGATTGCGTGTACGAATGCAGGGCGAAGGAAATGCCGCTGTCCGATCGCCTGAACTCGCGTAGCCAGCCGCGCGCTTCCCGCACGTGCACGGGGTTGGCTACCGTCGCCGCTGGCAGCCGCACTTCTGAAGCCGCATCGGTTAGGTGCAGGTACCGCCCGCCCGGCCCGCTGCCGACGCCGCCGACATTGCGGCTGGCCGCGAGATCCACCGCCTGTCCGCTACCGATGCGCAGCGTGCGAAGTTCGCCGTCGCCGCGAATCCGCCAGGTGGGCACGTCGGCTCGCCAGTCGCGGGCGATCGCCAGGCGGTGGAAATCGTGCACCTTGCGGATGTAGTCGGAGGCGAACACCGGAACCGTCGGCTGCGCCAGCGCCCAGCGGTAGACACGATGCAGGGCCGCCAGCGAGGCCTGCTTGCTCGCCGAGTAGGTGTGGTAGTAGATGTTGATCGGCTTCAGCCGCCGCGGCGTTTCGGTGAGTTCGAAGGTCTCGATCGCGCGCTGATAACCGTAGTACGGGCCGGTCCAGTTATTCGTGTACAGGTTCTCGTTCTGGTTCGGTGCGAACACCTGCAAGCCGGCACCGCGGCGCAGGCCGAGGCCGGACATCAACGCCAGCGTCGGCGCGCTGCGGGTCGCCAGCGTCTCGCCACCGTTCATGTTCAGCAAACCGGCGCGATCGGCCTCAGCCACCGCCTCGGTGGTCGGCACCGTGTCACCGGTCCACAGGAACACCTTCGTTCGTTTGTCGGGCGGCGCAAGCTTGCGGTCGATGTAGGTGGCCGATCCGCCGATCTCGGCGGCCAGGTTGAAGCGGTAGCCTGGGATGCGCAGGTTCAAGATCTGCGCATAACGCTTCGCAGCAGCGTCGTCGCGCGCCGCGGCGAGCGCCCGCCAGTAAAACGGATGCGAAAACGAATGACTCGCCAGCTCGACATGCGACAGCGCGAAGATGCGGCGCGCGATGTCTTCCAGCGCCGGCGCAAGCTCCGGGTACATGCCATTCTCCGCGATTTCGCCCTGGATCACCGACATGGTGTGCGGGATGCGGTAGCGCATCAAGATTTCGCGCAGCAGCGCTTCCGAGGCATATGGCGTGCCCGGCATTTCGGCGCGCGAAGGAAAACCGTCACCGTCGATATGCACGAGCAGTAACCGGCGGCCGGCCTCGGTGCTGACGTCAGGCACCGGATGGGCGGGCGCGCCGAGCGCGAGACGCAGGAATTCGATGGGATCAACGATCCAGCGCGGGCCGAGTTCCAGCGTGCCGGTCGTTATCGTGTACGGCGCCAGCGCGAATCCGCCCCACGGTGTGATGCCGATGGCATCGATCGTCGCGCCACCGGCGGCGGCCAGTCGCAGCACTGGCGTCGCCGACGCGACACGCAGCGGCCGCGCGTCACGGGCCTGTAGAGGCGGCGGCGCCTCGATGCCAACGATCGGATTGCGCGCGATTGCCTTCAGCTCGCCGTCGAGTTGATCAAAAACGGCAAAGCCGAGCCGGCGGCCGAGCGCAGAATCGACTTCGATGCCCGGCGATTGCATCATCACCAAGCGCAGGCCGGCATCGAGCTGACCGGCGAGCCAGCTCTGGAACTGCGCATTGGCCGCCTGCACGGGTTGCGAGAACCAGGTCACGATCGCCGCGTAGCGGCCGTCGGCGATCTTCGGCGGCAGGTTGCGTTCGGCAGTGTCGAACACGTCGATCGTGTAACCCAGGTAGTGCAGCGGCAGTGCCAAGTAGCGCACCGCGGCTGAGTGCTGGAAATCGACGCCGGGCGCCCGGTCTGTGACGAGTGCGATGCGCCTCGGCTCGACCTCGATGTCACCGACGCCGAGGATGTCGTGCGCCCCGTTGGCGACCCACGGAATGAAGCCGTCGGCGCGGATCCTTGCCGCCGCCTCTCGTGCGGCAGCGCGCTGGGCGTACGGTGCATAGTCGATCACCAGCACCGGAACCTTGTGCTCGACCTGCGCGCGACGCAACTGCGCCGCCAGCCAGTCGCGGTCCGCGGCCGGCACTTCGCCGTAGCGGCTTGCCGTAGCGTCATAACGCAGGTACAGCGACTCGGCGGCGACCATCGCCACCTTGCCCCTCAGGCGCGGCAGGATCTCGAAGCCGCGATTGAAGATGAGCGCGATCCCGGGAAAGCGCTCGTGCAGCGTGTTCACGAGCGCGACCAGCGCCTCTTCCTGCGCCGTCTTCTCCTGCGGCGTCAGCGCGAAGCGATGATACGAGTCGAGCGTGTCGAGAAAGAAACCGCGGTAGCCACGGTTCCACAGCGGCGCGATGACACGGGCGACAAAGAAATCGTTCCAGCCCGGTGCCGCCTGGTCGATCAGCCGACTACCCCAGTCGGCGTTCTCGCCGCGCACCCAGGCCGCCGGCACGTCGCGGAACACCGCGCGCGACGGCTGCATCTCGACCACGCTGACGTAGGCATACCAGGCGGTATGCCGGCGCGGCAGCGTGGTCACATCGGCGATGTGATCGGGATCGATCACGGCGATGTCGAAGGCCTGCAATTCGTCGATCGGCGGCGCCACGCCGTAGTGCAGCGCCACCGATGGCCGCGACAGTGATTCGCCGCGCGGCTGCGCCCATGAAGCGTCGGCCACCAGCAGGCCGAGGAGCAAAAGCAACCCGGCAAACAGCCACGGCCAGGGTCGTTCTTGCGGTTCATCAGTCCCCATGGTGCGATGGTACCGACTGTGGTCGTCGTCACCGTGGTTACGGGGCGACGCGTACCTCGCCACCGAGGTGATTCACCCGCTGCTTCAGTCGGCGATCAGGCTCTGCCGGCCCGACCACTCGGCACCGGGCGTCAGTGTGATTGGCCGAGCGATTTGCGCGGCCTCAACGCACAGAAAGCGCCGGAAGTCCGTCAGCGCCAGGTCACCGAGGGCGGCCGCCTTGTCCTGCCAGGGGTTCCACACGACCACATCGGGAAAACGTTCGGCGGCGATCTGCAGCGCCGAGCGGCCTTCGGCCAGACGCAACGGCGCAGTCACGTCGAAGTAGATGCGGTCAACCTCGCGCTCGACCCGCAGCGTCTCATCGGTATCGACGTGGATTTCGCCGCCGAGGGTATCCTCGAAGCGGCGGCCGTGCAGCCCGCTCAGCCGTGCCGTCTCGACCTCATTGACGCGCAGGTAGGAATGCAGCGCAGCGGCGAACTCGAAGTCCGACGCACCGGTGTTGGTCACCGCCAGTTCGACGTCAAGTCGATTGCCGTGCACACACACCGTCAGCTCGATGGCAAAGCAGTGCGGCCACAGCGCACGCGTGAGCTCATCGTCACTCAGCGCGAGCACCGCCAGCGCGTCATCGGAGCCCGCTTCCGCTCGCTGCAGCCGCCAGCGCCGCGTTCGCACCAGACCGTGCCGCGGCAGCGGCCCGCGCTGGCCGAACTGCGGAAAGATCACCGGAATGCCGCCACGCACCGAGGCGCCGTCGCCGTAGCGCGAGCGTTCCGACAGGAACAGCTTCTCGCCCACACCAGCGGGACACCACGAGACGACATGCGCGCCGTGCAGCAAGACGACGGCAGTGGCACCGTCACGCGTGCGCAGCGCCACCGCCGGCTGGCCGTGAAAGTCGATCAGTCGCTCTTCATTCGTGTCGGTCACCGTCATGAGCGGTTTTCGCCGCCGATCAGGGCGCGCAGCGCGGCAATCTCGCCGCGCATTTGCTCGATCTCGGCGGAAAGCCGTTGCACCTGCTCCCGCAGATCGGCGTCGGCCACCGGCACCGACGGCTCATCATCCGTCATCGACGGGGCGCCGGTCAGCAACTGTGCCCAGCGCTGCTCGCGCTCGCCCGGGCGCCGCCGCAGCCTGGCCACCAGCGCTCCACCCTGTTCATCGTTGCGGGCGGCAAGTTCTTCGAGGAACGCCTCGACCGACGAGATATCGGCAAAGCGATGCAGCCGCTCGGTGCCGATACGCAGTTCGCCGGCGGTCTGCGCGCCGCGCAACAGCAGCACCGCCAGTATCGCCACCGACTGCTCGGGGACGCGCAACACGCGGCCGGCATTGTGTGCGTAACGCATGACCCGCGAGCCGCTCGATTCGATCACCAGCGAGCGGCGCTTCAGTTCGTCGACGGCAGTCTGCACATCGGCTTCCTTCGCGTTCATCACCGGATCGCGGTTGTTCTTCTGGTTGCAGCCGGCCGTCAGCGCATTGAGCGACAGCGGATAGGTGTCCGGCACGGTCTTTTCCTTCTCAACCAGCACACCCAGTACACGCGCCT